>JAUVFC010000051.1 GCA_030594505.1 Desulfobacterales bacterium | reverse complement strand
TCCAGAGAACGCGCAATGATGGCGGTATGTGAGGTCCTCCCCCCCAGATCGGTAACAAATCCCATAACCCGCTCTAATTGGATCTGCGTGGTCTCTGCCGGGGAAAGATCGCGAGCCACCAGGATGACCCGCTTGTTGATGTCAGAGATATCATCTGTGCTCTGACCGGTAAGGTTTCTCAATATCCGTTCTGAAACGTGAACTATATCGTTGATGCGCTCTTTGAGATAGTGATCGGGCATTTTGCTGAAAAATTTTTTTACATGCTTCACAGATTCCTTGAGCGCCCATTCCGAATTGATCTTTTCTTCCTCAATCCTCTCAATGGTGCTCTGGTATAGCATTTTGTCTTTAAGAAGCATTAAATGGGCATCAAGGATGTATGCGTTTTCCCGGTATTCCTCCGGAAGTTCTTCTATGATCTTAAGAAGCTCTTTTTGTGACTTGGTAACGGCGTCTTTAAAACGCTCTACCTCGGCCCGGATATGTTCTTTGTTGATATAATACTTATTAACAACATCCACGTTTCCCCGTTCAACGAGGTATGCCTTGCCGATAGTGATGCCGGGCGATCCTCCGATCCCCTTGAGAATGATGCTTTTTGCTTTTTCGTGGGGCACGTTGCTATGATTCTCCTAATTTAATCAGCCGTTCAATAGACTCAAGTATATCTTTATCTTCAGTGGTATCCACCCTTACTGTAATAGTGCTTCCCATAGGGCAGTTGAGAGTCAGGATGTCCAGAATACTCGACGCGTCGGCACATTGTCCGTCTTTTTCAATAAACACCGCGCCTCTGGCCTTTTCAGCCGCCTTGACGATCTGAGCCGCAGCCCTGGCGTGCAGCCCGAATTCATTTTCCACAGTCATTGTCCTGATGAGTTCCATATTTTACTCTTTTTCACACACAATCCTATCTTCTCCTGGCGGAAACGTTTTATCGCCTTCAATACGGATCAGCAGATTATGCCGTTGTTCAATTTCTAACAGTTCTTTTCGTTTTTTGTTCAAAAGGTAGTCGGCCACATCAACCGGTACGCTTCCCGTGACCCTCCCGTTTTCCCCTTTTATGGCCACGGAACGAAGTTTTCGTAAAAAAGCCAATGCGAGTGTCTCAACAGAAGGTGTCAGCCCCTTTCCATGACAGTAAACACAGGGGATATATGTCCCGTATTCAATGGGAGGTCGCAACCGTTGCCTGGACATCTCCATGAGACCGAATTTGGATATCCTTCCCAGATTGATCCGGGCTTTGTCTTCCTTTGTGTGTGACTTCATCGCTTTTTCAACAGACATGTTATGCTTCTTGTCACGCATGTCGATGAAATCGATAACAATCAACCCTCCAAGGTCACGCATGCGGAGTTGACGGGCAATCTCTTCAGCCGCTTCACGATTTGTCATAAAAGCGGTCGACTCGATCGATTTTTCTCTGGTTGCCTTGCCGGAGTTTACATCTATTGCCACTAATGCTTCCGTACTGTCGATTACAAGCGACCCGCCTGATTTAAGAGAAACGCGGCGTGCAAAGATACTCGCAATCTGATCCTCGAGTTGATATTTTGTGAATACAGGTTTTGGATCCTTGTATAATTTTACAACCCTGGTCTGGCGCGGAGCAATTACTTTCATGAACTGTTTAATATCCTGGAAGACGTCGCTGTTATCCACCAATATCTCGTTGACGTCCGTTGTGAACCGGTCTCTAATGGAGCGAATAACCACATGCCTTTCTTTATAAAGAAGCGCCGGCGCCGGTTGAGATATTCCAAGCTTATTAATGGTTCGCCATAGTCGAAGAAGATATTGAAAATCACGTGAAAGCGCTGTCTTTGTCTGTTCCTCTCCTGCCGTCCGGACAATCACTCCAAATCCTTCGGAGATATTTAATGACTCGATCACTTTTTTCAGACGTTGCCGCTCTTTTTCATCTTCAATCTTTCGAGATATCCCCTGGTTCGCACTCCCGGGCATCAGGACCAGATAGCGCCCCGCAAGGGAGATGAAAGTGGTCAGCATTGCTCCTTTGTTTCCGGTCTCGTCCTTGGTAATTTGAATGAGCAGCTCCTGGCCCGGCCTGATAACCTGTTGAATCGACAAATTTTTTCTCTTGCCGGCAGCGATATTGTCCTGGTAATAATCCTGGTGGATCTCATGCTTTTGGAGAAAACCGTGTCTGCCGGCTCCGTAATCCACAAACGCGGCCTGAAGGGAAGGCTCAACCTTTGCCACAACACCTTTGTATATATTTCCCCTGGTAATTTCCCGGGCTGCTGTCTCTATGGTAAAATCTTCCAGACGGCCATCTTTAACCGTGGCAATCCTGCATTCTTCCGGATCGACCGCATTTATTAATATTTTTTTTGTCATAGATAAAATAATGTCTCTAACTTTCTAAAACTTATTAAAGTACAACCCATTCCCCTAAGAGGATTAAAAGTTTTGTAACAATTTAGCGCTTTAAAAATTTTGCTATTTTCGTTGAAAGAGTCAAGTATTGCCGAGTCGAGCGAGCACTATTCGAATATCGAACAAGGAATTTCGAATTACGAAGGTTTGTTCTTTATGATTTATTTCATCATTCATAATTCCTTGTTCGATATTCTGCGGTTCAAAACAGGTTCGCAAGGTTGAGTTTTTTCAAAAAGCTAAAGTGTTACAAAGTTATTTATTCATCATAACAATTTACAGAAGGCTTTTCCACCCCTAAAATCTTTATTGACGCATATGATGTTCTAAGTTATATATAAATCTTCAATAAATATCTTAAATTAGGACACAGATACTCAACTTGTTTTTGAGGAGTTTTTATGAATGCTCTTACGGTCTTTACCATTCGGGCCATTGTTGGAACTATCGCGGCTGTCTTTATGACACGTTTCTTTCATCCTGAATCCGGTATTGTCGAAATACTGGGGCTGGCCGTATTCCTGGTTGGAATGGCCTATGTCATGGAGGCGTTTCGTAAAAGGAAGAAATGATGTCCAAGCAGATCATCCTGGGAACTGCCGGGCATATCGACCACGGCAAAACAGCTTTGGTAAAGGCTATCACAGGGACCGACACCGATCGATTAAAGGAAGAAAAGCTCCGCGGCATGACTATTGTGCTCGGATTTGCCTCTTTGGATCTGCCCGGGGGGCAGCATATCGGCTTTGTAGATGTTCCGGGACATGAAAGGTTTGTAAAAACCATGGTGGCCGGCGCGAGCGGGATAGATATCGTAGCGCTGGTTATCGCGGCTGACGACGGGGTAATGCCGCAGACCAGGGAGCATCTTGAAATCTGCGAGTTTCTGAATATATCCCATGGGCTCGTGATAGTGACAAAGGTCGATCTGGTCGACGAGGAATGGCTTGAACTCGTAATAGACGATATTCAACAATTCCTTAAAGGAACCTTTCTGGAGGATGCTCCGATTTTACCGGTCTCTTCTGTCACGGGCCGGGGCATCCCGGATTTGGTCGCAGCGCTGGAAAAGTTGTGCGACCAGGTAAAAGTGCGCTCTCCTGACGGACTCTTTCGACTTCCTGTGGACAGGATATTTACTATAAAAGGTTTCGGTACTGTGGTTACAGGGACTCTGATCTCAGGAAAGGTGCGTGTAGGCGACAACGTGATAATCTATCCGGCCGGGATCGGGGCAAAAGTACGCGGAGTCCAGGTCCACAGCCAGCCTGTTGAAGCCTCTACGGCGGGACTTCGGACCGCCATCAATTTTCAGGGGCTTGCCAAAAGCGCGATCAACAGAGGAGATGTTATAGCGCCGCCCGACACGTTAAAACCGAGCTATATGGTGGATGTGTGGCTGCGATATTTGAAGAGCGCTGAAAAACCGCTGAAAAACCGGACAATGATACGATTTCATACCGGCACCAGCGAAGTTTCGGGATATGCTGTCCTTCTTGACCGGGATGAGATACTTCCCGGAGAAGATGCAATAGCCCAATTGCGTCTCAATTCCCCTGTGGCGGTTATGAAGGATGATCGCTTTGTAATTCGAAGCTATTCGTCAATGCATACTGTGGGCGGAGGCGCCGTAATAAACCCTGTCCCCCCAAAACACAAACGCAGCAAAATAACGGCAAGTGATATGCAACCCCTTATTGACGGCGATGTGGAATCGATCATTAATTATCAGATGACCAAATCGGGATTCAAAGGCCTCACATTTAGCGATCTGGTCGTCATGACCAATCAGACGGAAAAGCAACTGACTCAAAAGCTTCAGAGTCTGTCATCCGCAAAAAGAATAGTTTTGGTGGATCGTGAAAATCGGGTCTATATAAACGGCGCCGCCCTTGAAGACCTGAAAGGGATCATCCAAAATATCCTGAAGGTATATCATAAGAAACATCCGCTTAAGGGTGGAATGCCCAAGGAAGAGCTTAAGTCAAAGCTTCCTGCGGGAGTAAGTTCAAAGCTTTTTAATCTATTGGTCCGGGATATGATCAAGAAAGATATGCTCACGCAGGAAAAGGATGCCATAAGACTCTCTTCTCATCGGGTTGCCCTTGAAGGGGATCAATCCAAGATCCGGAAGGAGTTGGAAGAAGCATATCTCGGGAGCGGCCTGCAGCCTCCTTACTTTAAGGAGCTGGTCAAATCTATTTCAGGCCCTTCCAAAATCGCTACGGATGTCCTCTTTCATATGGTGGAAGAAGGGGTGCTTATCAAGGTCAAGGAGGATCTCTACTTTCATAAGACCGCGATTGAAAGATTGAAAAATGAGTTTGTCGACTATCTTAGAACGCATAATGAGATTACCACACCGCGATTTAAGGAGATGACAGGGACGTCGCGGAAGTATACTATTCCGCTTATAGAATATTTTGACTCGATCAGGCTGACTATTCGTATAGGGGACAGCCGGAGGCTCAGAGAGCGCTGAGGTGAGACCTTTGCAAAACTGTCATTTTACCGTGATGCGGCGTCAGGCTTCAAATTTTAATCCTCAAAATACATAATGTATTCCTCCGGTTAAAATTTTCACCTTCCTTGCCTGACGAAAAAATGTTAAGTTTTGCAAAGGTCTCGAGGTGAGGAACAATTTTTTCTTGACTTCCAATTTGATTTGTGAGAAAGAAATCACCAATGTTTCCTGATGTGCTATCAGGAATTTTCTGAGACGCCTTTAAGGTTTTCCCTGAGGTTGAAGATGGAAAAGATATCTCTTCGTATCCAACACTGTTCCAATCCTCTTCACGTCTACTGTCAGCTGACAAAGACCGGCCTTAACAAATCCTTTTCCATGTGGTTGTGTAAGGGATACGAAAGATATATATTCAGCTGGTTTAGATTTATTACCCTCTTTGCCATGACATCCTTCCGTAAAAAGTTGGTCAGACGTTTCCCCTTATTTTAAGATCTCCTATGCCGAACACTTCATGACTTCTCGATGGATAGAGTTGTATATTTCCTCATCCGACCCGTAGATATCCACTATACTCTTGTGGTTAATCAATTTTTCCACAACAAAGGCTGTAATGTATAGACTTGCCCTATTGGGGCGAACCACTATCTGTCTGAGAGGAGCGATCTGATAATCAATGTCGAATTCTTCCGCCCGGGCTAGAGATTCAAGGCAATGTGCGATCTGTTCTTCAACGTCTTCCTTGCTGGTGGTTTCAATCAAACCCTTTTCGATAAGCTTCATGGCAAGGCTCTTGCTTAAAGTTTCGCTGCAATTTTTTATCTGGTGTATGGTTTGTTGCAACTGGCGCTCTTTAGAACTTTCTATCTTGGAGATAATGCTCTCCTCGCGGCTACTTGGACGAAAAATTTTTGCCATAAGTGTTTACCTCTACTAGTAATGATCCTATTTTTATAATTACATGTTTTCACAAAAGCAAGGAAAATATCAATATCGATGATTTCGTAAAAAGTCTTTGATGAGCTTATCCTGGTCGCTTTATTCCGCTTCCTTGATAATCATCTGCACCGTTTTTTTGTTTTGCCAGCAGTTCCAACGCAGATTAAAGGCGATTCTTTGAAATTTTTCGGGCAAAGGCCACATGGAGGCCCCGTTAAACATGATGGCCTGAATGCTCCCCTGAAAATGGCTGTCCTGTCTTAGACTCATCCGTACATGGCATTTCCCCACAATGTCGGATGCGGCAATCCGGACATCCTCGGCCGCAAAGAGCGGCTCCGGGTTCCCCATACCAAAGGGCGCCAGTCGCTCTATTTGATTCGTCAGATCACTATCTATCTCATCAAACCGGACTCTTCGATCAATCGTTATCCTGGGGATAAAGTCTTGTTCCTCGGTGTTTGTACAGACCACATGTTCGAACCTTTTCGCAAAATCCGGGATATTTCCCGGCGGAAGCGAAAGTCCCGCAGCAGCCTCATGCCCTCCGTATTTATCCAGGTATTCGGCACACTCTTTCAAACCTTCATATAGATTAAATCCCGAGATACTTCGGGCAGATCCCTTTCCCGTCCCGTTTTTAACAGAGATCAAAACCACCGGTCTGTGATATCGTCCTACCAGCTTGGAGGCTACAATACCGATAACCCCTTCGTTCCAACCCTCGCCGCAAAGAACGATCGATTTTTGTCTCAAATGAGGCGGATTGGACTCAAGGAGTCGAATTGCCTCATTTAAGATTTCCTTTTCTATCCGCTGCCGCCGGCTGTTGGTCTCGTTAAGGAAATGAGCAACCGGCAAGGCCGTATCTCTGTCGGACGCGGTAAGGAGTTCAATGCCCGCCGTAGCTTTAACCAGACGCCCTGCGGCATTTATCCTGGGGGCTAATTTGAAAGCAATATCCCAGGTGTTAAGATCACTGCCGGCAAGACCGCTTACTTCTTTCAGTGCGTTCATCCCGGGCCGTATGCCGGAATCAAGGACCTCAATGCCTGCCTTTACCAGGATGCGATTTTCTTTTAGGATCGGCACGATATCCGCCACAGTACCGAGTGCCACCAGGTCACATACGTTTTTGAGATTAGGTTCGGTCCTGTTTGCCCAGAACCCTTTGTCGCGCAGGTGCTTACGCAGTGCAAGAACAAAATAGAAGACCACCCCAACGCCGGCAAACATCCGGAACGGGAAGGAGCAGTCGGATTGTTTGGGGTTGAGAATGGCAAAGGCATCCGGAAGCTCTTCCGGTATTTCATGGTGATCAGTGACAATCACGTCTATGTTGTGATCATTTGCAGTTCGAATCGCTTCAACACTGCTGATCCCGCAATCAACAGTAATAATTAACCGGACATTGTCCGGAACAGCCCGTTGCAGTATATACTCCCTGTTCAATCCATACCCTTCCCGGAAACGGTCGGGGAGATAAAAGGATGCATCTGCTCCCAGGGTTAAAAGAAATTCCAGCAACAGGGTGGTTCCGGTGACCCCGTCTACATCATAGTCCCCGAAGATTAGGACTTTTTCCTGTTTTTCAACAGCCGCGACAATCCGTTCAACAGCCTTTGTCATATCCTTCATCAAAAACGGAGAACGGATATCGGCAAGCGAAGGGTTAAGGAATGCCGTGGCTTCTTTTGGAGATGTGATCCCTCGATTGATCAGGACACCCGCCACAATCGGATGACAGCCGCAGGAACGGGACAACATATCCACCTGGTCCTGATCATGCCTCCGGGTGCGCCACATTTTTTTTGCGGATTTACCCATTTTGCAACATCCCATGCTCCGCGGCCATCTTTACCGCTGCGATAAGGCTGCGGGGGTCGGCTTTCCCTTTTCCGGCAATGTTATACGCTGTCCCGTGGTCCACGGAAGTCCGTACAATCGGAAGTCCGAGGGTGAGGTTCACGCCATCGGAAAAATGGATCATCTTGAATGGAATCAACCCTTGATCGTGATACATGCAAACCACTGCGTCGTACTCTCCTTTTTGGGCATGGTGGAAAAGGGTATCCGGGGGAAGCGGCTCTGTAACATTGATCCCGGCCTCCCGAGCAGCTTGAACCGCAGGGGAAATAACCCGCGATTCTTCGTCTCCGAACAGTCCCCCTTCACCGGCGTGGGGATTCAGGCCGGCTACAGCGATCCGGGGGGCCTTGATCCTGAATCTTTCCCGGAGCGCCTGTTCCGTAATTCTAATCGTGGTAAAAATTTTTTGAGCGCTGAGTCGGCGAGCGACCTCTGACAGGGCACAGTGTATTGTGACCAGGGATACGCGAAGCCTTTTTCCTGCGAGCATCATAACATAATCGCTTGTTCCCGTCCTCTGTGCAAGAATCTCTGTGTGACCGTCAAAGTCAAAACCGGCGGTGTGCATCGCGAGTTTATTTATCGGGGCTGTAGCAATCGCTCCTACAGACTTTTCCATGGCCATATCTATGGCTTCGGTGATATACTTTACCATTGCGGCGCCGGTTGCAGGGGATGGCTTCCCATAGCGGAACGTTTCAGGATTGAGATCGGAAAGGTTTAAGACGTCTATAGTGCCGTAGTTATATACCCCGGCCCCTTCTTTTTCAATATCATGACATCGCACCCCGGCGTTGAGCCGTTCGGACGTGTGGGCCAATACCCGCACGTCTCCCAGCACAAGAGGACGGCAGATTTTATATAAAAAATGCTCTGAAAGGGCCTTTACGATAATCTCCGGCCCGATCCCCACGGGGTCTCCCATGGTAATAGCAACAACAGGACGAGGATTCCCATTATTGTCAGGCATATACTGTTCCTTTTATGGGCTGCCTCCCACCCTTAATGTTTAAACGCTCGCTGATCGGTAAATACCATTGTAACCTTTGGTGATGCCTCGTTGCACGCCTGAATCGATTCAAAATCCCTGAGCGAGCCCCCGGGATGTACAATGGCTGAAATTCCCTCTTTAATGGCCACATCCACGCCGTCGCGAAAAGGGAAGAAGGCATCTGAAACCATGGTGGCTCCGATCAAGCCTGCCTTGGCCTGTGCGGTCTCTTGATCAATGGTCTCTTTATCGGCCGCCGGCCTTTTACCGCTTGCGATCTCCATCTCCAGGGTCTTGTACGGTATCTGGAATCTGTCGTAACACAGGGTGTCCTTATATTTTGTATACGCCTTGTAAATGGCGATTTCGGCAACACCTATACGGTCCTGTTCCCCCGTGCCGATCCCCACTGTCGTCTCATCTTTGACATAGAGAACCGAATTGGAAGTAACCCCTTGTTCCACGGACCATCCAAAGAGCATATCCGTATATTCTTTTCCCGTCGGTTTCCTCTCGACCCTGTAAGTTTTGCCCTGATAGGTGGACTCGGCTATCTTAAAATCTTCCTGGGACCGTATTCTGTTGAGTGGAGATTGCTGAACAATAAAACCTCCGTCCGTTAACGATTTGAAGTCGACAAAACGCGTTTGGCTGTATTCCCGGAGCTTGTCTATTCTTGAAATCCGGACGATGCGGAGATTTTTCCGTTTTTTCAAAATATCTACCGTCCCTTCTTCATAATCAGGGGCCGCCACTACC
>JAUVFC010000037.1 GCA_030594505.1 Desulfobacterales bacterium | reverse complement strand
GGGTCCCTCCAGCATTGCTATGTTGTGCAAGCCGTGCTCGATTGCGGAGTTCTCCATCACCGCTTTTAGGTCCTCATCATCACAATTTTCTGTAAAATGTTCGAAATTCCATGCCGCAACCGGAGCCAGGGACGTTTGTATTTCCTCATACGTCGCCCATCGCTTGCCAAGCTGTGGCCACGCAATCCCCTGATCAGGGTCTAACCCCTCCTCTCTCAGCATTTCCTCTATGAGCGGGTTAGGCTCGTTGTAAGCCTCGATCTCGATATACTCCAGACCCTCGATGTTTTCCATCGGATTCCAATAGTCTAAAATATTCCTGATACCCTGGCCCGCGACCTCCGCCATGCAATACATGGCCGTTTCCTCTTCCCACACTGTTTGATGTTTCCAGCCGTATGTGTGCTGACTCATTTTCATGGCCTGTTGGACTTCGTAATCTTGCTTCGATTGAATTCCCCATGTTCCGGACGCAATCTTCTTTTCTTTCCAGGCCAGGAATTCAGCTTTTGTCATTTTCGTCTTAGGCCGCTTCCAGCGGGCATATTCATGCTTCTTGTCCGTTGCTTTGCGGAAAATCTCGATATCTGTCGGCGCGTTCTTAAATGTCACATCTTGCCCGATTGCCCATCTCACGCCGCCGGTTATTAGATCGTAGGCAATGCCGAATATCGGCCCGATTGACAACCCCACGCCCCAAACATCCTTCGTGACTTGCAGGGCTTGTATGCCTTCCGAAAAGGAAGGCAAAAACCCGCCGCTTTTCGCGTAACCCTTGAATCCATGTTTCAGTTTGCTTTTTTCTATTTCATAAAATGCTTTTGTTCCTGTTTCCGGCGGTTTTCCCCTGGCTTTCAGCGCTTTTTTTCTGCGCTGAAGATCTTTCTTCATTTTGATTTTACAGCCCATTGGATTTAACACGCACATTGTCGGCGCGGCTATTGTAGACATGACCGACGCGATCACCCATAGTATTGATATCGGCCACGCAACCCAGCCGACCGCAAGTCGTGGTAGGAATTTGAGGGCAATCCGCCCGATGGCTGCAAGCGTGATGATAACGTCCTGAACATTGTCCCACGCAGTTAAGATCGACGTGTAATTTGTCATCCAGCCTGGGATCGGACTCGCTAACATCCGGTTGTACTTCTCTTTCGATCTTTCTTTTTGCTTGTATAGCTCCATCTGTCGGCGTTCAGGGATTTCTCTTCTTTTTCCTGAATACCATAAAACCTTTTCTTGTTCCGTCATTCTCTTTTTTGGCCAGAGATGTATTATATCGCCGATCTTCGGGAAAGTAACTGTGTATCCATGTTCAGCCACGTAATCAGCTTTCTTCTTTTCGTACTCCGAAGTCGTAAATTCTGGTAATTTAAAAGGCGCAACGTAATCGGCCATTTTTAGGATCCTCTCAAAAAAAAAGGAGCTCTCAGAGCTCCTGTAATCAATAACTTTGTAGAGTTTTACTACACAACGTAGATTAACGCGCCCATTTTCGCGGCCGCGGCCCCAAGGTCCGTGTCGAGTGTTTCGACAACCAGGACCATCCGATCTATTTTCTCAATTTTAGGATCTTCCTGCCAAAGTGTTTGGTATGTAAAAACCTGACCCATGGCCCGGAGGCCTGGGTTTGCGCTGACCTCTATTATCCAGACTTCGTTTTTAGTTTCCGCAATAGCGTCCGGGCGTTTTGAATTTACATAACGCCACGACTTTTTTACAGGATCCTTTTCTTCTTCTTCGGTGAGGAAAGGCCCGCCAAGAAGGCAGTCATACCAAAGCTTTTCAATTTCATGTCCCCATTTCTCCAGGAATCTATACCAAACCGGTACATCCGGGGCCAGCATATGCGGAGGATGTCCGCGCCAGTCTAAAGCGAACGGTCTTTTGAGCGTAGTTGGCACCCGCGTAACTCCTTTATCAACCAGCAAATATTAGTTTCGATCTTTGCGAGCCGTCCGGCCATGGCAACGAAATAGACTATAACCATAACGGCAGCTGGGACAATTCCGCCCAATATTCCTTGGTAAATACCGTCCAAACTTCTATCCACCCCCGCCAAAATAGCCCCGCTTGTGTAATTTCATTGCCTCCTCGACCGGATCTCTTTCTATCAGTGCCCCTTCTTGTTCTATAAAATCCTTCGTCAGTTGCGGCGGGCAGCAACCTTCCTGCAGTTGTTTCAAACTCCTCGCGTCTTTTTGCCCCATTTTCAATGTGTCTGGACCAGGGATCTCGCGATACTTTATATCGCTTTTCATTTTACCCAGGCAATCATATTCCAGCACTCGTACAATATAAGTTCCATCTGCGAAAGTTTTAACTTTAAAACGCCGTGAAAATGCTGTCCTTTTTAAGTCCATCGTCTCACTAAGATCCAACGCCCATAAACATTAAATGGTTTAATCCGGGCGGTGCTTCAGCAGTTCCCACCTTTACAATCCTGCTCGGATCGTCTTCATTACCAAAATATATAAATCCGTTTGTCGTGTCGATGACCGCCGATTGTATATAGTCTTCACCCGCCTCAAGCGTCAACGCCCCGACACGGGTAAAATCCGACAACTTAATTTGTACGATAAACCTCGATGTGTTGTCAGTACCGAAATATGCAAATCCGTTTACTGTGTCAATGACCGCCGCTTCCAGATTACTTTCGTTTGTTTCGAGCGTAAGCGTCCCGATTCGGGCAAGATCCGACAACCGCACCTTTATAACTTTTCCCGGATCTGTATCAGTACCGAAATACGCAAACCCGCTCGCCGTGTCAATGACCGCTGAACGCAGGTTGTTTTCGCCCGTTTCAAGCGTCAACGCTCCGACACGGGTAAGATCCGACAACAGCACCTTTATAACTCTACCCGGAGATGACTCCGTTCCGAAGTACGCAAATCCGCTTGTCGTGTCGATGACCGCTGAACGCAGATCGTTTTCATCGGCCTCAAGCGTCAACGCCCCGACACGGGTAAAATCCGATAATTGTACTTTTATGATCTTCCCGGGCCAGGAGCCATTCCCAAAGTACGCAAATCCGTTCGGTTGATCGATGACCGCCGAAAACAACCACGGTTCACCCGCCTCAAGCGTCAACGCCCCGACACGGGTAAAATCCGACAACTGTACTTTTATGACTTTTGCAGGGTTGGAAAAATCTCCAAAATACGCAAATCCGTTCGGCTGATCGATGACCGCCGCATGTAGGCCGGTTTCATCGGCCTCAAGCGTCAACGCCCCGACCCTCGCAAGAGTCGATAACGCTACCTTTATAACAATAGCCGGGGTTGTGTACGTTCCAAAATACGCAAACCCGTTCGGCTGATCAATAGCCGCCGCCCGCAGCCACTTTTCCCCTGCGCTGAGTTCGATCCCGCTTATTCGCTCAAACGCCATATTGTCTTACTCCGTAAAATATGTTGCGTAGCCCGACAACTGCACCGCTCCTGAACTCGTGATATTAAACGCTTCGCCCTCAGCCGTTTCAAGCGGAGAATCTCCGAAGTGTTGAACCATACCGCGCGGTTCATCCGTTCCGCCAAAATCCAGCGCGCCGGAAAGAGCGGTCGTATTGCTTTTAAATGTAAGGTTTGTCTCACCGGCCACGGTAAGCATAAGGTTTGTGATCTTGACTTTCTTCCCGGAGACCGCCGCTATTACTTCGTGGGTTGCCGCGGTCGCAAAAGTAATGGCCTTTACTAAAACCGTTTGCCCGCTTCCCACAGACGCAACCTTTAACGCACCGCCCTCCGTTGCCTCAATCGTGACAAACCCATCACCATATTTTCCGATCAGCTGGGCAATGACGCGGCTGATGATATTATCAACATACAGCTCGGCGTTTTGCTCAAGCTGCGTGTTGATGTCGGTCATTTCAGTGATATTAGTTATTTTAATATCACGCTTGACCGGCTCAACCCATCGCCGCAAATGATCGAACTTCTCTGGTGTAGGCCTGCGACTGGTTTCAGTCGCAGGATTAAAAGGTGTACCTGGTATCATGTGATCACCCCCTTTTTAGGCTGTGATCTCGTATCTGTATGCACCCACGACGGTTTGCGTTCCGCCAACCGCTTTGATCGCGAGCTTTACCTTTGCCCCAACCGGAATCTTAAAACCAACCTCGATTTCATTTATCCGGTTTTTACTGTACGGCTCCGACTGACCACTTGCAAAAAGGTTGTCGAACAGGAAGATAGGCAGCTCTGCGATTTTCTCTTGCTCATACCAGATCTGAATCATACTACCAACCGAACCAAGTACGGTCCCGATGACGAGGATTGACAAGAGAGTTTTTGGATTTTCCGTTGTAGAGGATAATCCGTCATCATAATCCGTCGCGCCGCTTGCGGCGCTGGCATCTAATGCCTGAAAATATACCATTTTATTCACCTCTCCTGACTTTTAAGATTAACGCAATCTCATGCTCTGCAACCGCGATATCTTTATAAGAGCCTGCCCCTGCCGTTGTGACATATATGTCCAGATCATCCCCGCCCTTATATGTGAGCGGTGTGGCGAACTTAAAAGGCATATTCATATCAACATCCGAATAATTCCCGAATAGCGACTGGCCTTCGCCGATTCTGTCACGCCCGCCAACATTGGTACCACTCGGACCCAACATCAGGAGTCCGTTGCGATCTTCATCGAAGAGCGTTTCTCTCTCCGCGATCAGCTTTAAGTACTGCGTGTACTGGCTGTCGGAACCATCGTTTTCACTCGGCGCGAAATCGCTTGCCAAAATGGCAACCAAATCAATTTCTGTTTTCGCCGGTACGGTTTTCCCAAAGGGAAAATCCGCAAACTCGCCCGGATTAAGCGTTGTGTCAAACAAGTGAGACCCGGGGGCAGTGATAGAAGCGCCTGTGTTTCCGTAGTTCAGGAAAATATATTCAAGCGCCCTGGACCCGTTCGGCATTTCTGCCTTCATATCCTCTTCGTCATAAATCTCGTACGTAACCATCTGGATTGCGTTTGCCTGTTTTGCGCCGGTAATTTTGAACGTCTCACCGACCGCAACCGGATAACCGTCTAACAGTCCCCACTTTTGCATCAGTGCGAACAATGTCATCTGCCCGGGCATAGGCACGTTAGCGCCTAAAGCCGCGATGTCATTACTGGTCATAATATCAATATCGGTTCCGCCTCCCGCGTGACCAACCGTGACACCTGCCTGGGCGGTTCCATCGCCCTCGAGGATAGGCACAAACAGAGTTATGTCACCAGCAGTTTCGCTTGCATCAACCGTCCACGCCGTATGCCCGTGCGCTGTTTGCCGTGGCAAACTTCGCCCAGGAACAAACGGTAAATGAGAGCCCATTTGTGCTCCAACGCGATAATAGCCGATTGTCGTTTTGCTGGTTTGCAGCGTGACATAATTGGACGCCGGATTATAAATCCTGATGTCCTTTATCAGGAAACTCTCACCCGGATCCGCTTTCAGCTCCAGGTCCGTATCTCCCAAAACCGTTTTTATTGCTAAAGCCTGTATTAAAGCCATATTCCACCTCCGTTACTCTTTTGTCCGATTGTCCAGGGCACCGCCGGTCACCAGACCACCGATGGCACAAACAACATTAATTGCCACGTCCAGGCCGTCAATTTTCGTGACGCCGATGACCATAATTGCAATTACTAATAGCGATAAAATCGCTATAATCTTCTCATCCGGCCAGGTCATTTACTACCTCCGATTACTTCAGTTTTTCAGCGACAAGCGCATCAACAACGGCTTTTACCCTGTTGAGGTTTCGAGGATCCCGACGTGGAAAGCGGGGCCCAAGATCGGCGCGCTCGATGGCCGCATGAAAAGGAGCGAAGCCTTTTTCATAATCGCTTTCAGCAAGCATAGCGCCCTCGGCGAATCTCTGCGGGCCTTTCTCCAAAGCGCCCTTTTCCCACTTGCCGGTTCCAGCCTGTCTCACGCCCTTTTTAAATAATCCCTGGGAAGCGGCTTTATCGATTCCCATTTTCCAGTTGCCCTCGGCCGCTTCTGTCTCTTCTGCCCAATCTCGCTTGGGGTTTTTAATGCCAAGCTTGTAATCCTCCGTCCGCATCGGAGTAACACGAGCCCACTTCTCCCTGACCGCTGATAAACTTTTAATCTCCATGGTAGTATAATCCTCCCTTAAAAAGTTGGTGTTACAGGGCAAACCTGCCTGTTTTTCACCCCTTTGGCACGATTCTTGCGTCCTGTCAAGAGGAAAATAACAAAAATACAACATATTGTATTAAAAAGAGCTGGATCTCTGCCCGGGTGGTACAAGATATTGTGCTTCATTATGTTCAATAAAGCTGCTTTCTTATTTCGGATCGTATTCAATATGAATACAATTCGGCTCTAAAATCACGTCGTAATCGTCGCCCAACTCTCGCCTTATCTCTCCCCAGACGGTTGATCTTTTTATTATACTGCGGATGTCGACCGCTTCGTCACAATAGTGTATGCTTCCCGGACTGTGCGTACCCTCATAAGTTGACGTGATAACCAACTCTTCGCCGGTTATAGCTTCGACGATCGATGCAATTTTCCCTAATTTCTTTCTGATACACGGTTTTAACCGTGAAATATCAACCCCCGCTTTTATGAGCATTTTCCAATCTCCACTTTTCTATTCCGGCCGCTATTCCTTGCCGAACCGCTGTTTTGCTCGGCAACTCCTTGTTAAATAAGTTTTCGACTTCTTTTAAGATCATATCGCCCAACTCTTTAGGCACTAAAGATTTCTCGGTTATTCTGTCAGGATCCCATCTTCCACCACGCCTTTTAATATCACTTACTTGAACCACACTATTGCCCGCTTTTATTAACATCTTTTTTCCCTCCTGGCCAAAAACACTAAACCAGACACAGAACAAAACAAATTCCAACCCAAAAACCTATTAAAAAATTCCCCACAGTTTTTCCTCCTTTCAACCGGTGCGCACACCGGTGAATCACTCTGTTTTCTTCTTTGCAATTCCAAGCATATAATTTAAACCTTCTCGTATTCCGGGGTCAGGCGGCCGCCACGACCCATCATCAAATTGAGATCTCCGAGGAAATCTTTTATCCTCTTTTTTCAACCACTTGACCATACTCTTGTATATTTTCTTCGCTCCCCGGACGCCCTTTGACATCAGCCAGGTCATACCCTTTAGCGTCAATACTACCATAGAAGGAATTTGAGTGATCAGGCCGTTGTAGTCCTGGACGTGTCGGCTTTTGCGCCGGATATATCCGGCGTCCAGTAAATACCTTAAACACTGGAACGTCCAGCGTCTTTCGATTTTTATTCCGTGAAATTCTTGGAGGTTTTTGCGGAGAGCGTTAATAGATGTGACGGTGTAGTGTTTTTTCCCTTGACCTGAGGAAAAGAATATAGTAATCATTATGGACGCTTTAGAGGCGTTCATAAGTTTTTTTCCCTATAAGCCCCGTTCCTGCGGGGCTTTTCTTTTTCCAGGGGGTCGAGGGGGATAATATCCCTCCGCAGGAAGCCCAGAAGGACAGTGTCCTTTTGGTTTTCTCTCTGGGTTCTCAAAAAATAAAGGAGCGTTGATTGCATTCCACTCCTTTATTTTATTTTCCCTTAACTGTCAAACAGGCAAATCCGATAGCTCTTATCGGAAAATCCGATTGACAGCATCCAACTTCAGCCCGTCTTGCTTATAAAGCCTTAATAATGTTTGATATTCCGTAAAAATCTTTTGCAACAACTTCCACCTAATTCTCAACTGATATTTCAATTCCTTGATCTTATCGTTTTTTCGCTCTAACAAGAAACCGGCGTTTTCCATATCTCTTTTTATAACATCTTCCAGCCGCTCTATTTCTAACTGCAGCTTACCATTACAAGCTATTAGACAATTAGCGCAAAGAGATGATTTTCCAACCCTCACACCGCCACACTCCACGCATTGATCTGTATTATAAACCATCTGAAAACCCCCTTTTATTACTCCAATTCTCCCACAACTAATATTTTCCCTGTCTTAGTATCAAAAACCCTGGCCGTTAAACCTACCCACTTATCATAGCGATCTCTAAACCGAAACGCCTTTAACCTGGTTGCCGCTCTTATCCTCGTCATCACACGTCCCGACGTGGTTCCTTTAACCTCAACCAAATAACGATTACCTTTAATAAACTTAAAATTCCCCACAGTTATTCCCCCTTTAATTATTAATATTATCAAACTCTTATTTATATATACTGCAAACCACATGCCAACATGATCATTGTTTTACATTTTTTATTCTTAATAATATTAATAACTTACAAACACAAACCGGCGCCATTATTATTTATTCTCGCAGCGGCCGTCAAGAGATTGACGATCACCGTCAAACATTTGACGCCCTGTCAAATAAACATAAAAAAATAATTTAAATTATTATCGAAGCGAATTGATATTATTACAAATAATTCTCATTTTCTGGCACGTTTCTTGATATTCCACCCTACTAATATCGGCGATAGCCGACTTTTGGACGCTCGGTTGACTCATATCTCGATTTCTCCGAAATTCTCGGTATTACCTGTTCCAAAAATCAAAATATGGAAAAATCCAGGCCGATAGGCAGGGATTTTCCCTTATCGTCCTGGTTATAATATAATGTATTATATATACAGTGCACACTTTATGCACTCCGGTGATATGATTGGAAATTTTTCCCGGCCAACGGCCGCCGATTTTCGAAATTCCTGAAAATTTTCGGTCATTTGTCCGAAAAACCTTGACGCAAACATCCCATTATGGGAAATACCCACCATGAAAAGGATTATCGTTAAGGTTGACAAGAGGGACATCAGTTTTCGCGTCACAATCCCTCGTAAGGTCATTCTGTACAAAAAATGGACCGACGTTGAATATATGCTCGTCGAGGAGTCCGGTCCCGACACAATCGTTCTAAGGAGGTTTGTAGATGCCGACGCGCTTGAAACAGAAGATCAAAGATCTTTCCCTGGATTTAATTGATGAGCCTAAGGGAATTTTGCGGATGGATATTAATCCCGATGATCTTAACGATCTTATGCAGTCTATTTCTGAAATAGGATTATTACAGCCGATTCTGGTCGCTATTGACGGCGAGCGTTTCGAGGTGGTTTTTGGCCACAGAAGGTACCTTGCTCACAAAAAGCTCGGTGTTTCGACGATTAAAGCGATTATTCGTGATATGACACAACAAGAAATCGGTATTGCCCGGGCCACAGAAAATATTTCCCGGGCGGACCTTACGCCGGTTGAAGAGGCCTCGACATACAGAAACCTGATTGATGAATACGGTTTTACGCTTGAACAGGTTGCCAAAAAGATGTCTAAAACCCCTGGCACAATAAAGCGCCGTATGGATCTATTACGAATGGACCCGATGCTCCAGAAAGCCGTGCACAAGAAACAAATCAGCATGACCGTGGCAGAGGAACTCTGGCCGATTGCTGACAAAGCGTCGCTTGAATACTATTTGATGTTTGCAATCGAAAATGGTTGCACAAGAGAGGTTGCCCGACAATGGACGCAAGACTGGAAAGCTGCCGAGCGACGGGCGCAAACTCCCGACGGAGACGGCCCCCGTGTTGACCTGTCTCCTAACGAACCCCGTCCAACATATGTTCCTTGCGATATTTGCAACGAACCGTCCGATCTTAATAAAACCAAATTTTTTCGTACTTGCCCGGCATGTGCTGAGGCAATAAAAAAAGGAATGGAGGTCACAAAATGAGCGAAGCTTTTATTAAAATCGAAATCGAAAGAATTGTTAATCTCGTTGCCGGTTTCGGCTGGAAAAAAGTTGAGGAAAAAACGTCCGCCGGCAAAGTCCAAATTTTACTGGAGAAGACCATCCCTATAACTAAAGAGTGATCTCCTTAATTTCTTTTTTTTGTCCATGAGTGGACGTGAGCCCGCAGGTTCAGCCATAAAGTTTGATCTTTTCCAAACTCGTATGGCTGGTTCTGTGGGAAAATGCTCAGCTGCCGAATCCTCGGAGAGCATACCAAGGTTTTTATCAGACATGACTCCCGTGGTTGGCAGTTGTCCTTAATCCCCCTTGAGGGGGACAGAGGGGGAGATCAGGCAAAACATGCCAGAACATTTATAGAAGATAAGAAAAGCTAAAAAGCGGCCTGCAGTTCAAGGCCGCTTTTTCGCTGACACTAAAAACTACCAGGCTCCCCTCGTGACGTAGGCGGCCAGACTCTATGCCGGGTTTTAAGTGCGACGAACAGGAGCGCTTAAAGCACGGCATAGACCGCCAAAGAGAACAGCCCCTTGCCCTACGTATTGTGTTGAGTTTATCGTAAACACAATCGTAGGGCTTAGGGGATGCACGAGGGGAGCCTGGTAGTTTTTAGTTTTCTTATCTTATATAAATATAAGATAAGAAAACTAATTATTACGTCAGTTTGTAATAATTAGTTTACTTTCCGGCATGTTTTGCCAGACCTTAGACCTGACAGGGGCAAATCTCTTCCTGCCCCTTCCTTTTCCTCGCATTATGCCGGCAAAAAAAAGTCCGCCTTGGATCCGCGCCTGCTTTTTAATATCAATATTTTTTTAATAGTTGTTTCGGTAGGTTATATGTTCGTCTTCAGGTTGGTTGTTACCTTTCTTCGAGGGGGATCTGTACGGTCGTAAATTCAAAGCCCAGGACGTCTCTTGCGTACCGGAGTATTTCCTTGAGCTTTGGCCGCGTGTTTGTTTTTTCGCAAGCGTCCATCCACAACGCAAAGTCGATTATCTGCTTTTCGTTAATTTCGAGCGGGAAGCTGTACCGG
>JAUVFC010000101.1 GCA_030594505.1 Desulfobacterales bacterium | reverse complement strand
AAACACCTTGGCCTGAATATTTCGACAGAGTATGCAGAAAATCTGCCTGACATAAGGGGTAATTACGCAGCCTTGGGCCAGGTGGCTATTAATATTATACAAAATGCCGTTCAGTCTGCCTCTGAAAACAGCGGAAGGATCATGCTGAACACATCCTCTGATCAGGCCAAAGGACATGTCCTGTTCAGGTGCCGGGATACCGGCCCCGGGATACCGAACGATATCCGGAAGAATATATTCAAACCTTTTTTTACAACAAAGAAGGTAGGAAAGGGGACTGGACTGGGGCTTTATATTTGTCACGAGATTATTCGAAGGCACAAAGGGGCCATTGCCGTGACAAGTGAAAAAGGGGAAGGGACAATTTTTACTGTTGCGTTGAATGTAGGACAGCCTATGGAGGCTGTCCGAGAATTCTGTCCGTAACGAAAAAGAGTGAGGAACGGCAAAGACAGCCTATCCGGTGAAATTGAATGAGAACGTGGTTTTTCGGTTAAAATTATTGTATTGACAACCCATATCCTCCCTGATAAATTTTTATTGGTAATTGAAAGTGTTAGCAAGTTTTAATGACTGTTTAACAATACGTGGCCGATCCCACACAAAGGTCGCCGGCTGGGACAATGAAACAACAGTCTGTCTTCGACAGAATAGAAACACTTAGAAGCTTACCTTCTCTTCCCCATATCCTTCTGGAATTACTCGACGCTTGTGAGCGAGATGACACCACCTTCAAGGACTTGTCCGAAATTATAGAAAAAGACCCTTCGCTGAGCGCCAAGGTAATGAGTTTGATCAACTCGGCATATTATCACCTGCCGTATAAGGCGACCAGCCTTTATCAAGCACTGACACTACTTGGTTTTGATGCTGTAAAAAACATTAGTATCAGCTCATCGATTTATCAGGTCTTTGATGGTATTAAGGGGGACTCGGTTTTTAATGTCGGATTGTTTTGGTGGCATTCGTTCGTCTGTGCTAATGCCTCAAAATTAATAGCAAAAAAAATTTCCTATTCTTCTCCTGAAGAGGCGTTTTTGGCCGGCCTTCTTCACGATATCGGGAGGTTGATCCTCTGGACCAATTTCCCCAAAGAATATTCTTCTGTTCTCCAATCAGACAAGGAAAATGAATGGTCCGGCAATGAGCGAACTCGCTTCGGCGTTGATCACAGCGACGTGGGAGCCCGGATGATAAAGTGCTGGAATCTAAAATCTTTTATGGCAGATGCCGTCTTGTACCATCATGAATCCCCGGACAGGGTATTGCATTCGTTACCCCTGGTTAAGATCGTATATATTGCCAATGCCTTGTGTAGGGAGATGGCCGGCCCGGAAGATTCGATCATCAAGATTGCGCATGAGGCCTTAGGCCTTACTCCGGTTGAAATAGAGAAGATTCTGGCCCAGGCACACGACAAGGCCCGGCAGACAGCTCAATCACTTCAAATCGATATGAACGCGGTTCAGGATTTCCAGTCTCCGCTGGCCGCAGAAAACTATCAGAGGAAACAAAACCAGTTGGCCGAAAAGGTTATGGATATTACCCTACTTCAAGGGACTGTCCAGAACCTTTTGGGAGCCTGCGGTGAAGACGCGATATGGAAGATCGCAAAAGAAGGGCTTCAGATACTTTTTGATATAGAAAGCGCCGTCTTTTTTGCTTATGACACGGATCGAGATGTCCTGATCGGAAAATGTGGCATCGGAACCAAAGACAATGATCTGGTCGGCCAGATGGAGATTCCATTCAGATCAGGGACAAGTATCATAATCGAAGCGATGAATCATCAAAAAGCTCTTGATTCTTTTAGTTATTTTGAAAGCGCTTCCCCCACGCTTTTGGATGAACAGCTTATTAGATTTTCCGGCACGGACGGAATTTTATGTGTTCCAATGGTTGCACGTGGTGAATTTTCCGGAATAATTGTGCTGGGAACATCTAAGACCCGCGTCAAACTGATTTATAGGCACATGGAGCTGTTAACTCTATTCTCCGGCCATGTAGCGTTGGCTCTGCAGACGGATCGATTAAGTCGACGTCTAAGCAAGTTGTCGGAATTAAAGGCATCCATAGTAGATCATTCTCCCTTGATGATCCTTTCGGTAAATGCCCGAGGGAAAATCATTCACATGAACCCTAAAGCACGAAACGCTTTTAGGCCGGCAGAGAATGCTTATAGCAGCTTTCTTGAGACACTTAAACAGACCAACCCGGAGGTTCTGTATGCTATCGCCAAGATGTTGGAAGGCAAGGAAACAATCATTCCTCCTTTTAAATACACTCCCCCGTCCGGGGATATAATCTGGCTTAGCGGAAAGGGGCTCCCTCTCCCGGAAGAAGAGGTTGACGATAAAAACTTTTTGATCTTACTGGAAGACATTACCCGGAGAGTGGCTTTAGAGACCCAAAACAGTGAGTATGCCGCCCGTCTTGAAGAAAAGGTCAGGGTAAAAGAAAAGGCATTAAAGGAGGCACAGTCCAAGTTGATTCAGTCCGAACGGTTGGCGGCGGCAGGGGCTTTAGCGCGCAAGGTGGCACATGAGGTCAACAACCCTCTTTCTATAATAAAAAATTACCTTAAGATCTTAGAGCTGAAAACCACTGAGCAAGGGGATATCAAAGACGAATTTAAGATTATCGGTGAAGAAATAGATCGGGTTGCCTTTATTGTTCGCGAATTGGCGGATTTTTCCCGACCAGACATTCAGAAGCCAGAACCGGTTGATATTAATGCTATTATCTCTAACCTGATCAAAATTTCTCATGAGTCACTTCTGGTTCAATCTAATGTAACGGTTGATTTTCGGAAAAAGTCATCTTTACTGACAATTGTCACGGACAAGAATAAGATAAAACAGGTCTTCATCAATCTAATCAAAAATGCTGTCGAAGCTATGGTGGACGGAGGGAAGCTTTTTATCGAAACCCGTTGGGCATCAGAGAAGAGCCTGGATGAAAAACTACAACAATATGCTGCAAGAGGTTTGAGATACGCTGAGATTATTATTCAAGATGAAGGAAAAGGAATCCCCAGGGAATTAAGATCGCGTATTTTTGAACCCTTTGTCAGTTCTAAAAACGATAGGCATGCAGGGCTAGGGCTTTCCATTACTTACAGCATTGTTAAGGAACTACAGGGGACGATTTCCTGGGAGAGCGAAGAAGGGAAGGGAACGATTTTCAGAATATTTTTGCCGGAAAAACAATTGGATAATCATAGGTCCTCCAAAAAATAAAATTGAAGACTTTTTACTAACTCATCAAAATTACATGGAGTAAACGGAGATGTCTTTTGAACCAAGAATACTAATCATTGATGACGAACCTCAAATATGCAAGAGCCTCAGGAAATTGCTGGAAGGCTATGGCTATGAAGCGCATACCGCTTCAGCGGGGAAAAGGGGAATAGAATGTCTGGCCAACAATGTATTTTCTCTCGTTATCACCGATATTGTGATGCCGGATACCGACGGCCTGACCATTATGGATTATATCAAGGCCAACTGTCCGGATACCTTAGTAATTGTGATGACAGGACACGTTTCCGTTCAATCTGCGATAGATGCATTAAGAAAAGGCGCCTATGATTATCTGATAAAACCGTTTGATCCCGACAAGTTGGAAACGATTGTGCAAAGAGCCGTAAATCAGGTTCGTCTGAAACTTCAGTTGAAAGAGTCCGAAGAGGCATTGCGCAGATCTGAAGAAAAGTACCGTGAGGTAGTAGAAAATTCTTTGGTCGGGATCTATATTCGGCAGAACGACACAATAAAGTTTGTTAACAATACATTTGCAAAAATCTTCGGATATGCCAGAGAAGAATTGTCAGGAACTGAATTTTGGAAGTTGGTCCACCACGATGACATAGAGATGGTCAGAGAGTTAGGAATAAAGCGGCTCAACGGTGAATCCGCCCCTTCCCAATATGAGGCAAGAGGAATCACAAAAAACGGTGAGACGATCTGGGTCAACAGGAGAAATATCCGCATAGTGCATGAAGGGAAACCTGCTATATTGGGGAACATTGTTGATGTTACCGAGCGCAAACAGATGGAGGATCAGCTCCTGCAATCTGAAAAGCTCCGGGCCATGGGGGAGATGGCTTCAGGGATTGCCCACGATTTCAATAATGTTTTAGCGGCTATTCTCGGTAATACCCACCTGTTGCTTACCACCGTGAAGGATGCTGATTTCCGCAGGCGTCTGAAGAACATAGAAATTGCCGCAAATGATGCCTCTCAGACGGTGAAGAGGCTTCAGGCTTTTACGCGGGTGAGGAAAGACGACAGAGACTTTGAAAGAATCGATATACTGAAACTCGTCGATGATGTGACAAACATTACTAAACCGAGATGGAAGGATCAGCGCCAGGAGAAAGGGATTACTGTTGATCTGGTTACGGATCTGAAAAGGCTCCCACCTGTGGCCGGACTCCCCTCTGAGATCAGAGAGGTACTGACAAACCTGATTTTCAATGCCCTGGATGCTATGCCGGACGGGGGAACTCTTACCATCGGGACACGGCATATTTGTGAATGGACCGATTCCGACCCGGAAAAAGAAGGCTTCGCAGAGATTGCCGTCTCCGACACCGGCTGTGGCATGTCTCCGGAAGTGAGGAAGAGAATCTTTGATCCCTTCTTTACCACAAAGGATATAAACAGTTCAGGCTTGGGGTTGAGCGTTTCATACGGTATTATAAGCCGGCATGGGGGAGAGATCCTGGTAGAGAGTAAGCAGGGAGAGGGCACGACATTTATTATAAGGCTTCCTGTGACACTTGAAGCCAGGGAAAAAATGGAGAAGAAAATCGAGATGAAAAAGTGCATAAAAAAAGCACGAATCCTGGTGATCGAAGATGATATAATGGTAAGTGGCGTGTTGGAAGAAATGCTCTCTTCGGTTGGACACGATGTGATTACGGCATCGAACGGCAGGCAAGGAGTTGAACAGTTTAAAAATAGCAGATTTGATATGGTATTTACGGACCTCGGTATGCCGGAGATGAGTGGCTGGGATGTCGCCAGATTTATAAAAAATGTAAAACCTGATGTGCCGATTGCAATGATTACAGGTTGGGGAGCGGAATTTGATCAAAAACAGTTAAAAGATGCCGGCATAGATTTAGTCGTTGCAAAGCCGTTCAGTATGGATCACATAGTAAGTCTGGTAGGTGAGGCGACAGAGATAATTTAATACGAGACCTTTGCAAAACGCCCCCTTTTGTCCAATTTCGGCGTCAGGCGAAAATTTTAAGCCTCGAAATACTCAATGTATTACTACGGTTGCACGAAGTGAAGCGTCAGCGCTATATTTTCGCCTTCCCCCGGTGACGGGATTTCACTTCGCTCAACTTGAACTTGAACAAAATTGAACATTTTTCAAAGGTCTTAATACTCCTTTGGCATGTTATTCAACCGGGCCAGTGTAAAAACCGGACCGTCCTTGCATACGAATTCTTTACCGATATTGCATCTGCCGCATATTCCGATGCCGCATTTCATGCGCATTTCAAGGGACATTATTATGTGATCATGGGTGTAGCCGAGCTTGTCCAGTACGGGCTGGGTAAATTTGATCATGATAGGAGGCCCGCAAATAATGGCGTATGTGTCTGCATTACCGGCAGGCGCTTTCTGCTCGGTAATGGTTGGCACAAATCCTACGTTGTATTTCCAATCCGGATCATCTGTGCTGTCCACGGTGATGTGCATGTTGATGTCGTCACGGGCTTCCCACGCGGCGAGTTCATCTCTGTAAAGAAGCATTCCGGGAGATCGCGCGCCGTATATAACGTCAATGTCTTTGAACTTCGGGCGGTTGGCCGGATCCAGCATATACAATATGGACGAACGGAGCGTGGTAAAGGCAAATCCGCCCCCGATGATCGCGATATTTTTTCCTTCCATGATATCCCAGGGATAAGGGTTGCCGAGTGGTCCGCGTATCCCGATAATATCGCCAACCTTCATAGAATGGAGATGTGTTGTAACAAGTCCGGCCTTGTTGACCGTAAACATAACATATCCTTTTTCCGTGGAGGATGACGCAATCCCTATAGGTATTTCACCCTTGCCTGCCACGGAAAGCTCAGCAAACTGACCGGCTTTATAAGAGAATCTCTCTTCGTCAGCAGAGTTTAAAAAGACAAGCTTGAATGTCTTAATATTCTTATCTTCAGTTTCGACTATTATTTCGTCGATTCGAACCGGATAAGGTAGATATGGATTTTGCACTATGTATACTCCCCCCGTTGGGATTGATGATTGTCGATTGTCGATTGAAGATTGGTCATTGCTTTTCAAATAGTGCCTGAAGGAGAACACGGATCTTAAATTCCAGGTATAATACCTTCAATACATTACAATAAAAGTCTATTTTT
>JAUVFC010000077.1 GCA_030594505.1 Desulfobacterales bacterium | reverse complement strand
GCTCTTGACTTCAGGAAAAAAATGGCAGGAAGGAGATGATATTTTCTCAGCACACGTATTATATCACCGAATGGCGGCAGCATGTGAGGGGGAGCAAGAAGTGGAGGATTTTCGCTGTTCAGATATCTTTCAACTTTTCTGGCGATCCCGTTTCGTCCGGTAAGGGGTAACAGTTCACCAGAGGGATGGAGAAATAGTGAATAGAGGGGAACCGGTCTTTTTGCTTCGTCAACCACGACACACTTTGTATGTCGTATCGATTCCATCCAGTCTGCGATCTGATCAGCATTCGATATAGTAGCAGAAAGCATCAACAGGTTGAGTCGCTGCGGGAGATAAATGATAACCTCTTCCCAGACCACGCCTCGATCCGGGTCTCCTAAAAAGTGGGCCTCGTCAAGTACTATCAGGTCCGCCGGGAAATCGATACCTTCACGCATTACATCGTAGAGATGGTTCCGCAAGATCTCCGTGGTTCCTACAATAATAGGAGCATCCGCGTTCTCCTTTCTGTCACCTGTCAGTATTCCAACATTCTCCGCACCAAAGCGGGCTTTGAATTCCGTATATTTGGAATTTGTAAGGGCCTTCAGCGGAGAAGCATACCACACCCTCTTCCCCTGTGTATGAAGTGGCGCTATCGCCTCCTCTGCAATCCATGTCTTGCCTGAACCGGTCGGTGCAGTGACCAAACAATCGGTCTCCTGTATGGCGGCAAGGGCTTCAAGTTGAAAAGGGTCCGGTTTAAACGGGGTTTTTTCGGGCACCCCGATCTTTGCGAAGATACTCTTCAGCCGGCTGTCCGCTTTTGGTCTGAGCCTGGAACTTACGGTCATTGGAGTTCTCCGACGTCTATGTGGAGGCTTGGATCGCCGGCTATTTTTTTTATAGTTATATCGTGCCAAGGTTCTTTATCCTTCTGAAAAATCTCTTTATCTCTTTTAATTAATTATGGTACATATTTTGCCAATAGGGAATGGTCTCTTGTAATATTTTTTGAATTTAAGCGGGGAATAGAAGACATGACACACGCCGTCCGCTTCGCGTCCACCCCTGTCAAGAGGGGATTTAGGGGTGTGTCTTCCAGCCCTTTCTAACATAAAATTATGTATTTAGGACATGTCATAACAACTACCTGTCTGCATCAGGGTCTGGAAAGGTTTAAGGTAAAACTTTCTTACCCTATATTTTTGCTTGGCGCCCTTTTTCCCGACCTCGTAGACAAGGCCCTTGTCCTAACAACCGATCTTCCGGGCCGATCTGTGTGCCATTCTGCCGTGGTCCTTACAGCCCTTTGTCTTGCGCTCATCTTTGTCTTGCCGAAAAAGCGTAAAGCGATCTATACCTTTTTCGCAGGAACAATGTTACACCTCATACAGGATATTCCAATAGAGCTTGACAACATTTTATGGCCTTTCATGGATCCATTAGAGCATGTAGAAACACCAAACTATCTTGTAAGGCTCTGGCAGTATTATGTGGAGATTAACAACCCGATTCCGTGGGTCATAGAGATGATGTGTCTACCGTGGTTTGCGGTAATTCTTGTAAAGTACAGGAAAAAACTTGTACGGACATCCTCCCTGTACTGACTTTGTTGAAGAATTACTGCGCGCATGATAAAGGAATATGATAGCGTGTGAATACAACATTCCGGCAAATGAGGGCATCCACTATGACAGAGTACATCCAGGTAACCACAACAACCGAAACAAAAGAAGACGCCAAAAAAATCGCACATTCCATTGTGGGAAAAAGACTGGCGGCCTGCGTCCAGGTAATCGGTCCCATTACCAGCGTCTACTGGTGGAAAGACAAGATAGAGGAAGCAGGGGAATGGCTCTGTGTCATGAAAAGCAGACAATCGCTCTATTCAGGGCTTGAAAAAGCAATCAGGGAGATCCATCCGTATGAGGTGCCGGAAATAATAAGTGTTCCTATTGCGGGTGGGGGTAAGAGTTATCTGGAATGGCTGGATAAAGAGACCGGACAGGGTAACATCTAAGACGAATTTTATAATTTCATGGTCACCATTTCGCCATTTCCGCCTCAGCTCTGTGGTGCGCGTGATGCAAGGCCTCTTCCACCCGGCGAGAGTGGCGTTCCATGGAGTCGGCATCTGTGGTATTTTGAAAGTATATCGGCTTATCAAAAAAAATCACCTGGCGGCTGAAGGGCAAAGGGAGGTACGCTTGATTCCAACTTTTCTTGAACACAAACTTGCGCGACGCAACGACGCCCACCGGGAAAAGCGGCACACCAGTCTTTTGCGCCAACCGCACAACGCCCGGCTTGCATTTGCCCCTCGGACCGCGGGGGCCATCAACCGCCAACACGGCATTGTGCCCGGCCCGGACCGCCTTGATCAGGGCCAGGAGCCCACCCACGGCCCCGCGGGTAGAAGAGCCGCGTGTGATCCTGTAGCCCAGGATCTGAGCCGCCTTTGCCATGATTGCGCCGTCCTTTGAATGACTGACAAGAATCGTTATCCCCAAGTTGCCACAACGAGGAAGAAGCACTAACTCATCACCGTGCCAGTGGGCAAAGACGACTTTAGGGAAATGCTTAATCTGGTCAATGCCTATGACTTTTGTCCGAACCAGCCGCGACAATAGCCACAATATCTTAGCCCCACAGACAGGCCATCTATCTACAAGCCGGGATTTAAAAAAATCCGCCATTACAATCTCCATCCGCCCCCAGCCTGAAAGATGACAGGAACAAGGTTCAACCCAAACTGCCTCTTCATATCATCTTCAAAAACTCCACCATCAACCTCACGCCCGTGCCGGTACCGTTTTTCGGGATGTAGTGCCGCTCCTTTTTGAGCCATGACACGCCTGCAATATCAAGGTGGAGCCATGGGGTCTTCTCAACGAACTTTTCCAAAAACGCTGCCGCGGTAATCGAACCAGCGGGTCGTCCCCCCAGGTTTTTGATATCCGCGATATCTGATTTTAAGAGTTCGCGATATTCATCGTAAATCGGAAGCCTCCATACCCTTTCATATGTTGCCTCACCGGCCTCGTAGAGCTTTTCATAAAGCCGCTCCTCATTGGTCATGACACCGGACACTAAGTCTCCAAATGTGATGAGTATCGCGCCGGTAAGAGTGGCAAAATCGACAATCCTGTCTGGTTTGATCGTACGCACGGTATAAGTGAGGGCATCTGCCATGATAAGACGACCCTCGGCGTCGGTGCTTCCGATTTCCACGGTCCTGCCTGACATGGATTTATAGATATCGCCCGGTTTGTAGGCACGGCTTCCGATCATGTTTTCAGTTGCGGGAATCACTCCCACGAGATTCTTTTTCAACTTCAGCCTTGCGGCTCCCTTGATCACACCGAGCGTTACAGCCGCGCCTGACATGTCTTCCCGCATGGTCTCGATAAATTTGGTCGGCTTCAGATTGTACCCGCCGGAGTCAAATGTAAGCCCTTTTCCTAATATCGCAGTCTTATCTTTGCTCCTGGGATTTCCCTTATATTCCAGCACAATGAATCGCGGCTCCAGGCTCGATCCGCGGTTTACCGCAAGGAGGAGTCCCATGCCGAGTTTTTCGATCTCCTTTTTATTAAAAACCGTACATTTTAATCCGTGTTCTTTTGCAATAGCCTTTGCCTGCTGCGCCAGATATTCCGGACAGACCAGATCTGCCGTGTCGTTCTGAAGATCGCGGGCATATTTTACAGCATCCGCAATGATGAGTTTTTCGCGCACCGTCTCTTTGACACCTTTTGAGAGATTGCCGACAAAGGTGATCGATTTTAAGGGCTGATATTTATCTTCCTCCTTTTCCGGAGATACGTACTTGTTAAAAGAATAATCGCTCAAGAAGATACCTTCTGCTACCGCACCTGAAATATCTGCGGGCCGCAATCGCTCTATTTCAGGCACAACCACGGAAGCCGTGTCGATTTTCATCGATACGAGTTTCTTGGCGATTGCCGCGTAAGCCTGTCTGACCGGTTCCATTGCTACCTCTTCTTTCTTGCCTAAACCGACAAGAAAGATCCTTTTGGGAACATCCTCCTTAGCAGGATAAAAAAGAGTAACTTCTCCCTTTTTTCCCTTTGCGTCTTTTAAAGCAAGTGCAGGTTTTACTGCCTCCTTTAATCTTTCTTCCGTTATTAGCTCCTTTTCTCCCTCAATAAAAGGAAGGACTAATGTCTCCACCTTCAGCGCCTGTTCCAGCTTGGTAAATTTTACTTGCATATCTCTCCTTGTCATTGGTCAGAGAATAGAGGTCAGAGGTCAGAAAATAGATATTAGATGTTCGTCTGTTCTCTGTCTTCTGTCACCTGTCACCTGTCATCTGTTCTCTGTCATCTGTCATCTGTCGTCTGTCATCTGTCGTCTGTCATCTGTCATCTGTCGTCCGTCATCTGTTCTCTATCATCTAACTCGCCACAAAAGCACATCAATGCCCTTTTTACCATCTTTTTCAACCCTTTCAACAAAACCCGCCACATGTTTTGTCAGGGAAACCTTACCTTCTCCCACGGCAATACCGGCCTTGCCGGATACTTCAAAAATTGTGCTTTCGATAGTTATCAAGTCACTATAGATCATTATATCTCCCATCCCAGGGACCTTTTTATACCACGAAGAATCGGACAGGTCATTCTCTTCCTCCCTGCGGTACTTGTCCATCTCCCCGGCAAGATCCGAGTCTATTCCCTCGGCAAGAGATTCGAGGATTAAACGATCTGCCGTATTGATGTTAATCTTGCCGTTGTCGCCGTATGGAGTCAGGCGCTCGACGATCTTGTCAAATGTTTTTTGTTCAATATCCTTGAATCCTCTTACCTTACGAAGGGATGCGATGGTGCGTACCGAACCGTTATTACATGCGTACGGAGGGTCCTGGGATTGATAGTAGGAATCTTCCGCTCCCTCCAGGCCGGTTGTTCCATCATCCTTATCGATCCAATCTTTGATAGAATCTACCATAGCAGTCACTGTGTCCGGATCAAGATCAAATTCGGGGAGACTAAGAAACCGCCGAAGCAAGTCTTCCTGTATTTGCACCGCCTGACCATTGTTGTCTATTAAACTGTTAATCTGTATCTTTCCGGAACAGTCAGAGATATTCACCGCAAGACGAATACCTTCGAAGCCTTCAAGGTTAGATGCCCCTGCCGACATTAAAGCGATATTTGCCCAATCTTCTTGCAGGGTGTCATATTTATTTTCCTCGGCATCTTTTGCCAGTACCGCCAAGGCACAGTTAAAACCTGATTTGGCAACATAACGGAGGGTGATCCCGTCGCGCACATTGGCTGCAGCGGTAAAATCAGTGCGCATATCGCTATTAAAGTCAAGGGTCACCACAACAATGATTGCGATGATCATCAGGACTAAAATCAGGGCAACCCCCCGGTTGTTACGGAAGTGCTTTTTCACCCTTACCTCCCGATACCGGCAGGTATTGCCACACCGGTTGTAAACATATATGGTTTCTCCGGGTCGGAAAGGTTCAAAAACGATAAACTCACCGTAACCATGGCAGGAACTTTAGAGCCAAACTCCTCAGATCCGGAGTCCCAGCGGTCATGGGAAGTTCCTTTGGCATCATAGTATGTAAATTCAACGTCACTCAGCCCCTCACATAGAACCGGTCCGGATATTGTCTCGCTTTCCAGACCGGTATCGGGGTCGGGTTGATCGCTCCGGCAGAGGTCAAAAACCTCATTGCTATCCCCTTCTTTAACATAGTATTGAATCTTTGTGATCGTATCTCCTTTTGATTCTTCGCTAAAAGAGAGGTGTGCCGTGGAAGTAAATTCAAGATTGTCAAAGGTCTTATAGCCCACCTGCCCCTCTGTTGCGATAAATCCGTAATAACCCTCGCCGTTCTCTTTTTCTGTTGCACTGACAGGGACGTATATCGACTCCATATCTTCCACGATTCTTTCCATGGCAATACGCGCCATGGCATAGACCTCCGCCTCTTTCGTAGTACTCTCTACAATACTGAATGTTCCGGAATACGCCGCATATATGGTTGAAACAACAATGCTGAGAATAAAAACCGCCAACAGGATTTCCAGAAGCGTAAAGCCCGACTGATTTTTCTCTTCCTTTTTATTCATTCTCTTTCGCGTACTTATAAAATATAACCCGCCGTTCACGGGCAAAATTTCCTTTTTCCCATGTGACAATTAGCTTTACTTTTGTCAGGTACTTCAGTTCAGTATCCGATGTGGATATTTCCCACCGATAGTTCGGGAAATCTTCACCAAAGTCTCCATATGTTCCTTCAACTCCCATGCTTTCAATTTCAGCCATTTTACTTTGCGCCAATAATGATGCCGTGGTTGCCAGCCGGGCTTCATTCGCGATGGAGATGCTCTGTGCCTGGGATCTAAAAACTGCTACTAAGGCTATGGCCAATATTGCCATTGCTGCCATAACCTCAAGGAGGGTAAAACCGTTATGGTGGGAATATCGTCTCATTCTACATAGTAGTTTTCAATTTTCACTTTGGGAAGAAAGGGCCGGATAAAAAGAGTATATACAGTATCGCTTCCGTCCCTGAGATGGATCAGTGCTTCTTCCGCATATCCTCTTGGGAAAAAACGTATCGCAGCGCTCCCAATCATAACCTTGCCGGCCGGAAAACCAACATCTACGAGATCAACTCCTGATGGGAGCCCTATACGAGTTGCATCCTCACGTTCTTCGTCGCTCATGCCTGAAGAGGTAATCCAGTAACTATCAGATTCCAGATCGAGATGTAACCGCAACTCCTCATGTTCGCGCACGGCATCAACCCTTAATTGCTCGATTGTGCCTGTCAATCTCCGCACCGCGGATTTCAAACTGCTTGAAAACAATGTCTCTCTGAGTTTGGGGACGGAGATAGTCAGGAAAAGACCGATCAGAGCCACAACTGCCACGAGTTCAATCAGGGTATAACCGCTCTTATTCAATTTCCCAGCTATTAATATCCGCATCCCTTCCTTCACCGCCCTCCTGGCCGTCAGGACCGTATGAAGACAGATCATAATCGCCATATACGCCCGGCGATAGATAAACGAATTCATTTCCCCAGGGGTCGTTAGGAACCCGGCCTTTTTCAAGGTACCCGCCTTCGCGCCATTTTTTTGGAAGTACACCAACTGAAGGGGGCTCTACCAATGCCTGCAATCCCTGCTCTGTGGAGGGATATACCCAGTTATCAAGCTTGTACATTTTGAGAGCTGTCTCCAGACTTTCGATCTGCAGTGTTGCCTTTATCCGCCGGGCCTCTTCCGGCCTCCCCATGATACGCGGAATAATCAGTCCGGCCAAAATCCCCAGGATGATAATTACAGCCATCAGTTCGATTAGTGTAAAACCACGACTGTTTGAAATATATTTTCTCATCGGTATCCTCCATAAAATGATCGCTTCGCTTGAGGAGCGGTCCTTCGGACCTTAAGGGCCGCTTCGCTTGAGGCTTGAGGCAAAGGGCTTTAACTTCTATCCTCGAGCGTAGCGCTCCTTAAGTGAAACGTTCCTTAAGGCCGTAAGGCCGATCCTTCATCGTATCAGCTGACTCATCTCAAATATCGGCAGTAGTATCGAAATCACCACGAATCCAACGACCACCGCCATGAGCAAAATCATTATCGGTTCCAACAGGGAAGTCATTGCCACAATACTCGATTCCACCTCGTTCT
>JAUVFC010000169.1 GCA_030594505.1 Desulfobacterales bacterium | reverse complement strand
ACTGCCATTTTCCCGTGATGCGGCGTCAGGCTTCAAAATTTAATCCTCGAAATACCCAATGTATTTCTCCGGTTAAATTTTTCGCATTCCCCCGGCGACGGGATTTCACTTCGCTCAACTTGCCTGACGAAAAAATGTCGCATTATGCAAAGGTCTCATAGCAAGTCTGTGTTGCCGTCTGTGCTGTTAAGTTTAATTATACGTTTATACATTACCGATTTTTCCAAAAGGAGGACTGTATGAAGAGAATAAGCCTTATTGTACTGGTTTTGGGTTTGCTGTGTATCCCCTTTTCTGCTTATGCTTTTGAAGTTGGGGTTCGGGGATATTACTGGTTTCCGGATTTAGAGGGCGATGTTAAGGTAGATGCCCTCGGTATTACGGGTGATACTATAGATTTTGTCGATGACCTTGGAATGGAGGATGAAGATTACACGATGGTTGAAGCATTTGTAGGACTCGGAGACCACCATATAAGCGTGTCCAAAATGCAGGTCGATTATTCCGGGTCAAAGACGGTAGATCTTGAGTTTAAAGGCCAAACCATTACCGGAACTGTTTCGTCTTCTCTTCAATATGACATGATCGATGTTGAGTATCAGCGTGACATCATTGATTTTGAAAATATCTTTGCGGGTTTTTCCATAGGGGTGATTGGAAAGGTAAAGTGGATTGATGGTGAGGTGGGGATAGGTACGGCTTCTCAGGCATTTGCCGCTCCCATCCCCATGGTCGGCGTAGGAGTTCATGTGGGGATTCTTGTCGACATCTTAGAGGCGCGCGTAAAAGCTACCGGTATCAGCTATTCAGGAAACATGCTCTATGATGCGATGGCAGACATCTCATTTACCCCGTTTCCGTTTGTTGATATTCACGCCGGGTATCGTATAATTCATCTTGATGTGGATATTGATGATGCCGAACTAAACTACGATATGTCCGGTCCGTATGCAGCCGTGACCGTCAGTTTTTAATTATTACATACCGTTCGGCCAAAGTTTGGTGATTATTTCGTTCATTTGCCTGGCAAAAGCCCCGCGAGGGTATTTTGTAATGACCGGTATCAATTGGCTGGTAGAATTTTTAACTTCATGTTCAAATGAGAAGTTGCACAAGTGCTTTACATCAATGCAAAGTAGTCTTTTTGCGACCTCTTGAATCCGGTTTATTACATACCTGTAATTTGAACCTACATTAACCATATTCACAATCAGGTATGGATTAAAATTTTTTAAGGTTTGATGAATAAGATTTATATATTCCGGTTTTGAATCCCGGACGATTCTAATGAGTTCGGGTATAGTTGGTGTCTCATTTTCATTTCCGGCATGGGTCGCCTTTTTTATTATAGCCGCCAGTTCAGGATCTCTTTGCGTATTCCATTTTGATTCAAGGGCGAAAATTCGGTTTAGTTTTCGGTACAAAGATACCTTGATGAAGTTATAAGCCTCCAGATACGCAGCGGGCTCACAGGTAGTGAGCACTATTTGATGGTCTGCGGCAAGAAAAAAGTCGAGTGTATTATAGGATGTGTCTCCTCCAAGGTCCATTATGACATATTCCGTATCGAGCTGTTTTATTGTTTTGAGCAGTTTGAGCTTTCTCGGATGCTTAATGTTGCCTGCGCCCAGTTCGGATCCATTAGCGCCGATAAACCAGGGGCCATATCGACTCTTGTTGGTAACGTCGGACAATGACCGGACATTCTTGTTCAAGAAGTCGTTGATAGTGTTACGAATGAAAGTCTCCCCCAAATAGAGGTGAAGATTAGCGCCCCCCAGGTCCAGATCGATTAACGTCGTTAATTTCCCGACAGAAGAGAGCAATATCCCGAAATTGGATACAAACAGGCTCTTCCCTATTCCTCCTTTTGCGCCCCCTACGGCGATGATTTCCGGATAATCCCTTTTGGGTATGTCGGCCTGGACGGATTCTTGTTTGGAGACATAATTTTTGACGATGTTATAGGAGTCGTTTATTTTTATAAAACGTTCCTGGCGTATTTTGAGTAACTCCGGCGAAGCGCCATTATTAAGGTCCGGGTGGTATTGTTTTGCCTTTTTCCTGAAAGCGCTTCTTAATGATTCAAGTCTTAAGTTTTTGATAAATTGAGTGTTCCGGGCTAATTCAGGAGAAAACAGATAGGCACAGGCATATCTGATTTGAGAAATTTCTTGCGATGATAATTCTTGCAGGGAAATCATATAAATACCGACCCTTTGTTATGTGAAATTTTCATTGTTCGTTAAGATTGATGGTTTCGCAAAAAGTCGGATTCAACGAATTTGTCATTTCTGTATGGACACCTATAATATCTAATCGTATGATAGGGATGATTTGTTTAGGGAAAAATGGCAGGGTGTCAAATTAGATGATCTCGGACAGCCTCCTATGATAAGCTCATCAAAGACCTTTTACGAAGTCATCTAATGGTGTTTATTAGCTGTTGATTTTATTTTAAAAAAAATTCCTCTTTCCTTTTTTTCCGGTTCTATCCTTTCTGTTTCCATCAGTATATGGACCCACTTGTTTAGTTCATTGATCTGGAGTCCGAGCATCTCGGAGAGATCCTGCACAGTGCAGGGACGTCTTTTAATTGTCCTCAGGATGGTATCGGCAATATCCTTATTATTATATGCGGCTATCTTTACCCCGGGCTGTGGTGTGACGATAATTTCCACCTTTGTACTCCCAAAATACGACGCAATCGTTTCCAACTCCTCCCGGCTTGCAGGATTTATCCAATCTTCTGTCCCGGGCCGGTCCAGCGTGTTCAGTTGCACTTTGTCGGGTCGTATCTTTTGAATGGCCTCTTTCAATGCCTTGAGTTCTGGTTTTGTATTATTTAATCCCGGCACTATAAATATCTCGAGCCAGATCGGGCCGGGATATTCTTTACGCAGGCTGCCAAGCCCATTGATTATCTTTTGAGGGTTCAACTGGGGGGCAGGGCGGTTGATTTTCCTGAATGCTGTATCAGACACAGCATCAAGCGAAGGTATGATAAGATCGACCGAAGCCACCTCTTTGCGCAGATCTTCAAGGTGAAAAAGACTCCCATTTGTGAGAAGACAGATTTTATAATTCGGATATTCGGTTTTTAAAAAATCGATTATTTTTCCTATGCCGGAATGAAGAGTCGGCTCGCCTGAACCGGAAAAGGTGATAAAATCGAGCGCCGGCTTCTGGTCAAGATACTCCTTAAGTTCAGCTATGACTTCTTTTAATGGGACATACTCTTTTCTGTTTATGGTCAGATGTGTTGTTTTTCCGCACTCACAATAGATGCAATTGTATGTGCATGTCTTAAACGGCACCAGATCCACGCCAAGTGACATCCCCAGTCTTCTTGAGGGAACAGGGCCAAAAAGGTATTTATAATTCATGGCTTAGGTCTTCCTTGTCTAAAAAGATACGAAAAAGCTCCCCGAATATTGATAATTTCGTAAAAAGTCTCCAATTCGCCTGTTTGGTCACTTTTTGAAGCTTCTAAACTCGCGTCGCTAAATCGTAAAAACTCGGACTAACGTCCTCAAACAGTTTACGATTTTAACGCTTTGCTTCGTTAAGAAGCTTTACAAAAAGATGGCCAAGATAGGCTCATCAGAGACTTTTTACGAAATTATCAATATTGTATTTATACTATAGAAACAGGACGATAACAATCCATTTCTCCTGAAAATGCCTTGCCATTTAGCTGCTTGTGTGGCATAAAAAAACGGCAGTGGGGAGCCTTTGAAAAGGAGGGCCCTTTTGTATTTTTAGATAGTGTTAGTTGATTAAGGAACAGGGATGAAACAACTTCTCCGTTTTATTACCACGAAGCGCACGAAGAACACGAAGGGTTAAAAAAGAATCTAAAACTTCGTGCATCTTCGTGATCTTCGTGGTTTATTGGACGCTATTTATATTTCAGCTAATTTGGGGGAGTTATTTTGGCATTGTTTCTAAGGAGAGTTTTTTCATGCACGAACGATATGAACCTGAAGCGATAGAATTAAAGTGGCAAAAGATCTGGGAAGAGGCAGGGCTGTTTAAAGTAAGCGAAGATCAGAATAAGAAAAAATATTATCTGCTGGAGATGTTCCCTTATCCTTCCGGAAAGATCCATATGGGACATGTCCGTAACTATACGATCGGCGATGTAATAGCACGCTATAAACGAATGCGGGGATTTAACGTACTCCACCCAATGGGATGGGATGCCTTTGGTATGCCGGCAGAAAATGCGGCAATTGCCAACAAGACCCATCCGGCTTCCTGGACCTATGAAAACATCGATACAATGAGAGTCCATCTCAAGCGAATAGGGTTCAGCTACGATTGGGAACGGGAGATTGCCACGTGCCGTCCGGAGTATTACCGATGGGAACAGTGGCTGTTCCTGAAGATGCTCGAAAGGGGGATGGTCTATCGCAGAAAATCTTTTGTAAACTGGTGTGAGAATTGCCGGACCGTGCTTGCCAATGAGCAAGTTGAAGGTGGATTATGCTGGCGGTGTGATGGAGAGGTTGTGCAAAAAGAACTGGATCAATGGTTCTTTAAGATCACCGATTATGCCGACGAACTCCTT
>JAUVFC010000153.1 GCA_030594505.1 Desulfobacterales bacterium | reverse complement strand
GTTTGAGGGCGTTAGCCCGAGTTTTAGCATTTTAGATGAACAATTCAATTGCGCCCAAAATGGTCACGAAGTGAACAAAAATGGACTTTTTACGAAGTCGTCAAACTTAAAAGCCGCTGTTTGTCATTTCACCTGAAAGAAAAGAATATGTCAAGGAGAAGTTTAGGGCGGATGGCAAGAGGGTGATAGCACGGTGAGACCTTTATCTTGGCAAATAAGAAAAAAGAGTTCTGGCAAGGATTGAGCAAGTAGGGATTATTGGAGTTGCCGTAGGACTAAGATATGGGTTCTATATTGACGCCGCAGACTTTGAGTTCCGGTATTCGAGCGACGGGGTCAAGGGCATCGTTGGTTAAAAGGTTGGCTGCTGCTTCACCAAAATGAAATGGGATAAAGATGAGCCCTTCAGGGCTTCTGCGCGTAATACGAACCCGGGAGGCAATCTCGCCCCGGCGGGAGATAATCTTGATCATACTTCCGTCCGCGATTCCCTTCTTTTCCGCATCTAAAGGGTTTATATCCGTAACCACTTCAGGGGCAATCGCATTGAGTCCTTCCACCTTGCGAGTCATAGTGCCACTATTGTAATGGTACAGGACCCTTCCGGTCGAAAGAAGGAAGGGGTATTCTTCATTCGGGAGTTCATCGGGAAGGATAAATTCGACGGAATGGAATAATCCCTTTCCACGCGTAAATTGATTTTTATGCAGACAGGGAGTGCCTGGATGTTCCCAGTTCGGGCACGGCCACTGCAAGCTTCCTTTTTTGAGACGTTCGTAGTGAATCCCTCCGTAAATGGGCGCACGACGGGAGACCTCCTCCATAATCTCTTCAGGACCCTTATAATTCATGGGGGCTCCCATTTTTTCAGCAAGCTTGCAGATGATTTCCCAATCGGGCCTGGAATCCCCCACCGGTTCCATTGCCCGCCTGATGCGCTGCACGCGCCTTTCCGTATTCGTAACAGTACCGTCTTTTTCAGCAAAACTGGCGGCAGGCAACACTACATGGGCCAGTTGAGCCGTCTCTGTCATGAAGATATCTTGTACTACAAGAAGGTCCAATTTTTCAAGGGCAGCTCGTATGTGGTTGAGATTGGGGTCGCTCACAACGGGGTTTTCTCCCATGATGTACATCCCTTTTATCTTACCTTCTAAAATAGCGGGCCACATATCGGTCACAGTGAGGCCTGGCTTTGCGGGGAGTTTCTTGCCCCAGGCCTGTTCGAATTTGCTAACGGTCGCCTGATCAGAAATAGACTGATACCCGGGAAGTACATTGGGTAGGGCGCCCATGTCACAGGCGCCCTGCACATTATTTTGACCTCGGAGAGGGTTAACTCCTCCTCCCTCGATCCCTACATTGCCGCACAACATTGCCAGATTGGCTATAGACTTAACATTGTCAGTGCCAAAAGCATGTTGGGTGATGCCCATTGCATACGCAATAGACCCTCTTCCCACCTTGGCATAAAGACGGGCGGCTTTTATCAAATCTTCAGCCGGAATGCCGGTGATCCGTTCCACGAATTCCGGGTCATATTTCACCACCGTTTCTTTGAGGGCCATAAAGTTCTCTGTTCGTTCCGCCACATACGTAATATCATACAGGTCTTCTTCTATAATGACATGCATCATCCCATTTAACCAGACCACATCGGTGCCCGGCTTCGGACGGAGCCAGATCTCGGCATACCGCGCCATCTCTATCTCACGGGGATCAACCACAATCAATCTGGTCCCGTGGTCCCGGATAGCCTTCACCATCTGAAGACCGATGACAGGGTGATTTTCAGTCGGATTGCTCCCGGTCAGCAGAATCACATCGGCCTTTTTAAAATCAGCTATGGGGTTGGTCATCGCCCCACTTCCAAACGATGCGGCCAGACCGGCCACAGTGGAGGAGTGTCAGAGACGCGCACAGTGGTCCACGTTGTTGGTACCTACCACTGTGCGCATAAATTTTTGCATCAGGTAATTTTCTTCGTTGGTACACTTTGCCGAACTCAAGCCGGCCAAGCTATCAGGACCGCCGTTTTCCCTGATCGCCAAAAACTTCTGGGCGACAAGCGAGATAGCCTCTTCCCAGGTCGCCTCCCAAAAGTATTCTCCCTTGCGAATAAGCGGGGTTTTTAGCCGATCCGGGTGACGAACGAACTCGTTTCCAAACCTGCCCTTGACGCAGAGATTGCCAAAATTGGGGCCGTCCTTGGGATCAGCGGTCGATTCGATAATTGTTTGACCCTTGATATTTAATGTGATCGAGCAGCCACAGCCGCAAAACGAACACACGGTTTTAACCTTTTTGGTTTCGCCGGCAGAGACCGGAAGCATAACCGTTTTTTTCACCAAAGCGCCGGTTGGACAGTTATCAACGCACGCGCCACAGGAAACGCACTTGTCATTAATGCTAATGGAAATACTTTCAGGGAATCCGTTTTCGTCAAACTTAGCCCCTCCTAACTCGAATGCCTCGTATTCGCAGCTATTCTTGCAGCTCTGGCAAAATATACACTTGTTCGGATCAATAATGATAAAGGGGTGACGCTCGTCAATCTCGTACTGACGCCGCTTGAGCATCTTGGCTATGGGAAATTTTACTCCATATTCTATGGAGAATTCACGCAACTTACATTTGGAAAGGGCTGCGCATCCGCATTGCAGGCATCGTTTGGACTCACGAAGCGCTGTCTCTTCGGTAAATCCCAACTCGATTTCATCAAAATCCCGGTTACGTCGTTCCGGCGCCCGCACCGGCATCTTTTCACCCAATCGCATAGGGACATCTTCAAAATTGTGCAGATCAATATCTTCAAACTTTTTCCCTTTTGTGTAATTAAGCTGCCTTTTCGGGTGGGGCAATGACATCCCGGTCAGTGATACATGGATCGCTTTGGCCGCTTTTCTCCCCCCGGTTATGGCCTGGATAACAGTTCTTGGGCCCCTTACAACGTCTCCCCCCGCATAAATACTTTCTTCAGAAGTCTGAAATGTCTGGGGACTGGAAATAATGGTTCCGCCGGGGAGCACGCTCGGTTTTATACCTTCATCCGGACTCTCCATCCACGAAATATCCGGACTCTGTCCGAGCGCTGCAATAACAGTATCTGCCTCGCGGGTTTCTTCAGACCCTGGATCAGGAATCGGCCGGCGTCTCCCCCTCTCATCAGGCGCACTCAATTTCATGCGGACTGTTTCAAGTATAAGATTGCCATTCCTCCTAACAATCTTTGAAAGACCGGTCATGTAGATAAACTTAACGCCCTCTTTTTCTGCCTCTTTGACCTCCCTGTGGCTTGCGGGCATTTCCATCATAGAACGTTGATAGATGACCACAACTTCATCCACATTATCCATCCTTACACAGGTCCTTGCCGTATCTACGGCGATATCTCCCCCCCCGATTACGGCTAATCTTCGAACTACGGACGGCATGTGCCCGAACTCCATACTCTTCAGAAAATCAAGGCCTGAGAGAACCCCTTCCAACTCTTCCCCCTCAATACCTAACTTTTGATTCTCCCATGCACCGATGCCCAGGAAGATAGCCTCAAAACCTTGCTCTTTCAGGCTCTTGATAGTAAAGTTAACTCCCAACCTCTTTCCCATTCGGGTATCCACACCTGCTCTGAGTATGCTCTCGATTTCTTTGTCAACGATCTTCCTGGGAAGGCGAAATTCCGGAATGCCGTAGCGGAGCATTCCGCCTAACTTAGGCATTGCTTCGAATATAGTTACCGCATGTCCCATGTGGGCCAAATAATAGGCAGCAGAGAGCCCGGCAGGGCCCCCGCCTATCACCGCGACTTGATGGCCGGACGAGGGTGGAGGAGGCAAAACATCTGCCTCCTTATAACCTATGGCATGGTCTGCCACAAATCGTTTGAGATGATTAATGGAGATGAATTCGTCGACCAGGATACGTCGACATCGAGTTTCACAAAAATGCGGACAGACTCTCCCTACTGAAAGGGGAAGTGGATTCTTTTCCTTGATAAGTCTCAGTGCCTCTGTAAACTCACCGCGTGAGATCAGGCTGAGATAACCCTGGATATTAATGTGGGCCGGGCATGTGAGGGAACAGGGCGCAACGCAGTCGCCATAATGTCGCGACAGCATCCGCTGGAGGGTTTTCTTTCTTGACTCGATAACCTGTTTACTTTGAGCGGCCACCACCATGCCGTCTTCCACAGCCGTGGAACAGGCAGGCGCTAACTCCTCTCTTCCTGCAACTTCAACCACGCATATCCCGCACGGATATACGACAGGTTTATTGGGAGTATGACAGAACGTTGGGATGAAAACCCCTGCTTTGAGTGCGGCATCTAATATTGTTGTGCCGGAATCAACCCATACCGTTTGCCCATCAATCTGTATCTCTAACTTAGACATTTTATGATTGAAGATTTTCGATTGAAGATTGACGATTTATGATTGACTATAGCCTATTCCTTAAATAGTCAATCCCCGACCCAGACATAACCTATAGGTTTAGTGGGCTCATTGAAGCACGTAGTACCCAGTCAGACGTCAATCGAAAATCTTCAATCGTCAATCTTCAATCCTAAGTGGTAAGCCACGAATGTGAATACAGGACCTTGCCCAAGAGGACACGCGTCGTTTTGTAGTATTCCAATTCTGTCTGTCCTAAGGATGCGGGATCAGGTTTGTTTCCGTCCATGATGTCATGTACTAATTTAACGTGTTCAGGTCTTTCTCCCTTGGCAATGCTCAACAGTTCCTTGTCATAACCGTCGACAATCGCGGAATAGAGACCATGTTTCATAAGCATTATCATATAAGTACGATTCAGATAAGGACGAAGATCCTCAGGAGCGCCATTGGAAATATTGGAAAGTCCTACAATCGATTTAGCTTCGGGCGCGATCTCCCCCAACCTGCTCATAAATTCCAGACCGGACAAAACCTGATTGATATCAACGCTTACCGGAGTGGCTATCGGATCAATCC
>JAUVFC010000197.1 GCA_030594505.1 Desulfobacterales bacterium | reverse complement strand
TCAGGTTCAAAGTTCCGGGTTCACGGTTCAAGGTTAAGCGGAATTCATCCCGTTCTTGCGTACACCAAGTGGTCTTGCAACGGAGTTTAGAAGAACCTATGCTGCCTTGTAAATGTGAAGAAAGCAAGGCGAGCAACCCTGAACCGTGAACTCTGAACCCTGAACCTAACAACCTGAGTAGTTCGAAATGTAAACTGATATAAATGATTAATTAGAAAGAAATCTTGCTCAGGGCATCCTCGATCCTGTCAAGCCCTTCCTTGATAACCTCCAGACTTGTCGCATAAGAAAACCTTATAAAGTTATCGGCCCCAAACGCAATCCCCGGCACTAAGGCCACCCTGGCCTCGGTCAAAAGATATTCGGCCAGGCCGGCGGAATCATTGATTTGCTTTTCATCCGCCCGCCCATTAAAATAGTAGCTAAGATTCGGGAATGTGTAAAAAGCCCCCTGGGGGGTATTGCAAGAGACATTCTTTATCCCGTTCAAACGCTCGACCAGATATCTTCTCCTCTTGTCAAAGGCCGCCAGCATCTCTCCAATTACATCCTGAGGGCCACGGAGCGCGGCAACTGCTGCTTTTTGGGCAATAGAATTAGGGTTTGAAGTACTCTGGCTTTGAATCTTGGTCATGCCGGCAATAACTTCGCGTGGGCCGGCCACATAACCTATACGCCAGCCTGTCATGGCGTAGCTTTTGGACACCCCGTTGACTACGAATGTCCTATCTTTCATGCCTGCTGTTTGTGCAATATCGGAAAACGTGAGCCCGTCAAAAAGCAATTTTTCATAAATATCATCGGAAACCACATAAAGATCATGTCTTAAAATAACCTCGGCCAGGCGTTCCAGCTCCTCTACGGTATAAACGGAACCGGTTGGATTCGATGGGCTATTGAGGACCAGAAGTTTAGTCCGGGTTGTAATAACTCCCTCCAGGGCTGAAGGAGAAAGTTTAAAATTATCAGCTTCATCGGTCCGAACAGTAACCGGGGTTGCGCCGGCAAGAATTGCAATCGGCGGATAAGAGACCCAATAAGGCGCCGGGATGACAACCTCATCCCCGGGATTCAAAAGGGCCTGTGCTAAATTGTAAAGAACATGTTTGCCGCCGCAGGAAACCATAACCTCAGGTCGATCATAATCAAGGCCGTTGTCGTTCTCAAATTTTTCGATAACGGCATCTTTCAATTCATCAATGCCGCCCACGGCCGTATATCGGGTAAAGCCCTCTTCCATAGCTCGTACGGCAGCCTCTCTTATATGCTTCGGGGTATCAAAATCAGGGTCTCCAACGCCGAAACTGATGACATCAACCCCCTGCCGTCTTAATTCCTGAGCCCTGGCGTTAATCGCCAGGGTCGGTGAAGGCTTGATGCGACTGATTCGTTCGGATAAAGGCATTGTTTTTCCTTCACTACTTAGTGTCCATCCGGAAACGGCATCTTTTGCCCCAATACTGCGTTCTCCGCAGGTTTTTATCCTCGACGTAGCACTGCTACGCCTGCGGTATAAACCTTTGTGCGGCCTTGTCTTGGGACAAAATCTACCATTTCAGAATGGACACTATTTAAAAATACTTATCCGGGAATTGCCCCGGTCAACCACAAATATTGTGCCGGAATTATTAATAAATATAAAAGATGGGAAGGCCAATCTTCCTTCCCTCCATCCCAATCTTGAAAAAGCAAACAAAAACTTCCCTCTCTTATCAAATACCAAGATTTTGCTCTTGTGTTGATCTACAACATATATCAGGCCCTTTTGATCAACTGCCAGGCTAACCGGGAAGCCGAACTCATCCTTGCCTTTTCCTCGTTTCCCAAACTCCAGGATCTTCTTCCCTGAACCGTCATACTTTCTTACAAGTCCCTCTATCGTACTCAGGGTATAGATATTCCCCTGTTTGTCAACTTTAATGTCGCTGATGCTTGTTGTATTTTCTCTAAGGACCTCTCTTTTGAACCGCAGGTTGGAGTTAAAAAGAAGCACCCTTGAATTGGCTCTATCTATAATATATATGTTATCAGCAGAATCTATGGTCATGTTGCCCGGATAAAAGGTGTCGCCTTCAGGGACATTGGAAAAGTCGAGCAGTTTAACAGACTTCCGCTTAATATCAATCGTTAAAACGCCCTTCTTGGATGGCTCAACCACTATAAATCTTCCATTGCTGCCCCTTACAAGACCGGCAGGATAATCCAGATCTCCTCCCGGTTGCAACGCAGATAGATACTTGAACTCTGAATCATACGCAAGAATCCGTCTGTTTGAAGAATCGGAAACATATAATCTCTTTTTGTTTTCGTCAAAAAAAATCCCGCCAATGAGTCCCAGTGGGCCAATATCTTCATTGCCGGTAAGGGTAGTTATGATATTGACGGTATCTGCCTTGCCAAAGACATTCAGCGGGATGAGCAAAAGAAGCAATACGTGAAAAATAAAAAGAAACTTTTTTAGCATTATGACACCTTTGTCATTTGTTCCGCCTCCGGCGGATTTTCGACATTTATTATTCGCCAATCTTGACGGCTTTGTAAAAAGTCTTTGATGAGCTTATTTTGGTCACTTTTTCTTAGAGATTCCTAGTGAAGCGAAGCGTAAAAATCGTAAACTGTTTGAGGACGTTAGTCCGAGTTTTTACGATTTAGCGAAGCGAACTTAGAAGCTCTTAAAAGTGGCCAATCAAGCGAATTGAAGACTTTTTACAAAGCCGTCAATCTTCAATCAACAATCTTCAATTTTAATATGATGTATGACACTGAACACACAATTGTTTTTTTCTGTCAAATCGCAGTTCGAATTCATACTGCGATCCCATTAAATCATGGCATGTAATACATGTAATATCCCGCTTTGACCTTGGATCTATAGCATCAACCCCCAGGGGGTGGGAAAACTTGGCATGCCTCTTGTGACACGCCGTGCATACCGTAAACTCATCCTCCGGGAAAAATAATCTAAAATTAGAACCATGGGGGTTATGACAACCAATACAATTCCCCTTTTTCACCTCCGGGTGTTGATATTTTGTCTTTTTAGCATCCATGCGCCATTTTGTATCTTGATGGCAGGTAAAACATGTTTTCGTCAACACGCCCTTTTTCATGCCTGACTGATCTGAAGCATGGGGGTTATGGCAGTTCACGCAAAATATGCCATTCTGTACGTGATTATTAATTTTATTAAAATCTTTACTCACGTCTTTATGACATTGCAAACAAACCGGTATCCCTGTCTTATTCATATCTAAAGGCTTCCTGGAATTCGGTGAGTTGTGACAGACTGTACACCTATTCTTGGCAAAGGGCTTATGTTTATTCTTTTTTATTAAATCGTTATTTTGGGAGCCATGAGGGTTATGACACGATACGCATTTGGTTCCTGACACAGGATAATATTGATGCGCTTTTTGTGACTTATCGGTTTTCATGGAATGGCAGGCAATACAGACCTTTTTTTTGCTCTTTCGAAGAAGCGCAGGGTTATCGGCCCCGTGAGGTTTGTGACATTTAAGACACCGGCCTTGTTCTGCAGGGGCGTGTTTTTTGGACCCGGGAAAAATTTGTTCGGATTTATGACAGGGGAAACAGATATCCTTTTCTTTTGCAATCAACAGGTCCCGATCTTTTGATGCATGAGGATCGTGACATTTTGTACAATTCCCCTCTTCCACAGGGACATGAGTGAACTTATATTTAACGGCCTTTTTTTCGTGGCAGCCTTTACACAAGGTGCCGATCTCTCTTTTTACCAGAAATTTATAATTTGATGTATGGGGATCGTGACAGCTGCCGCACTGAAATTTCTTGAACGGCGCGTGTGCGCCCTTTAGTGTCAGCTCCTTTTCCAAGTCTTTATGGCACGCAAGGCACTTTTTGAAGGATACATCCTCCGCTGCCGGGCAAACCCCGCTTGTACCAACAAAGATCACAGCCAACAATAAAAAAATACGAATAAAAGGAAGCCTTTTGTATTGAC
>JAUVFC010000222.1 GCA_030594505.1 Desulfobacterales bacterium | reverse complement strand
TTTTTTCTGTTATTTTTAAATTAAGTTCTGTATAATGAATAATTATATTCTAAGCTCAGCATCTAACCTCAGTACCTAACCTAACCTCCATTAATCAGTTGCGCCTGTTCAAAAGAACTCTTGATCTCTTGATCTTGTTTAGGCAGCGGCCGAAAATATCTAAAGTATTACCGTCCTATTCCTGAGCGAACAAAATCAAAGGCCCGTTTATTGTCTGTTTCAGATGTACATGAAACACCGAATGCGGACCTATCAAGGTTTCTTTCACGTCAATCCGGATTATGCTTACTGGTACGGATGGGCCATGATGACCAAAGATATTGGTGAAATCAGAGAGTTGGCAGGGACGATGCGGGCAACACACAAAGCAGGCAAATAAAGATCAAAAACCAGGAAGGGGGGGTGAAATGGGAGATAAAGAGGAAAAGTGGGAATGTGCCCACTGTGGCTACACAGCTTCGAGCAAATTCGCCGGGGATATTTGTCCTCAATGCAACCAGACTTACTGGAAATGCTCCAATTGCGGCTTTCTTATTACGGCTTCAATACCGCCGGATCTTTGCCCTTCATGCGGGGAGAAGTGTGAATTCATAGACGTTACCTGTTACACGCCGGAGTGCGGAGGACCAGGCCATGTTGATTCCCGCTTGTAGCGCGAGGGAATGCAAAAAATGGACTTGTTCGCTTGGAGATCGGGACTTGTTGCAATAAATTAAAGGAGTTGACTATACGATGAGTTACGACTTTAATGCAGATGAAATATTTGAAATGGCGGAACAGATCGAAAGAAACGGGGCAAAGTTTTATCGGCGGATGGCCGAAAATATCTCGGATATCTCCATTCGCGAACTCTTTCTTGATCTTGCCGCCATGGAAGACGAACATGAAAAGACTTTCGTGTCCATGAGGAAGGATTTGTCGGATCAGGAACGAAAACCAACGGTTTTCGATCCGGAAGGAGAAGCGGCTTTGTACCTGCGAGCGTTGGCGGATCTCCGTGTATTTGACGAAGAGGGAAAAGGGGATTTGGTTCTGCCCGAGGACTTGCCCGAGGGAGAGAAAACGAGAAAAATTCTTCGGGTAGCTATTGGCCTTGAGAAGGACTCTATTGCTTTCTATCTGGGCATGAAAGCACTTGTTCCGGAGAGACTCGGGAACAAGAAGATTGACGACATTATGAAGGAGGAGATGGGACATATCCGGCTTCTAAGCAATATGCTTTCTGAAAACAGATAATAGCAAAATCAGAGGGGCTAGGAGGCTGCGCTCCTTATGCCCTTGTTTAACAATAAGAAAGAATAATTCAACAAGGAGGGACTATGGCTATTACACTGATGAATTTGCCTTACGAAAAAGATGCGTTGGAACCTTATATTAGTGCCAACACCTTAGAATTCCACCATGGAAAGCATCATAACGCCTACGTTGCAAATACCAACAAATTAATAAAAGGGACAAACTTAGAAAATGAGGATTTAGAGATCATAATCAAGAAAAGCGATGGAGATGATTCCAGAATTGCCATTTTCAATAACGCGTCTCAAGTGTGGAATCATTCTTTTTACTGGCAGTGTATGAAACCAAACGGAGGTGGCTCCCCGACCGGTCCTATTGCAGAAAAAATCAATGCGGATTTTGGCGGTTATGAAACATTCATAGAGGCGTTCAAAGCAGCAGGTGTCACTCTATTTGGGAGTGGCTGGGCGTGGTTGATTCTGGAAGATGATAAGTTGAAAATTATCAAGACTTCCAATGCAGATACCCCTATTGCCCGAGGTTTAAAGCCGCTTTTAACCGTAGACGTTTGGGAGCATGCCTACTACTTGGATTATCAAAATAGGAGACCTGATTATCTGAAATCCTTTGTTGATAAGTTAATCAATTGGAATTTCGTTAACTCTTGTCTTGGGTGAAATTTATATGTAACAGCCTTCCAGCGTATTGGTTCATCAAGATTTGGCTTGGGAATCTGACAATCATATATAATATCAGCTACCTATCATCCGGCTTTTCTTAGTAATACATACTAATATCTACTAAACTAGGAGGGCATTTTAATGTTTGTATTTCATTGTGAACAAACCGTGCAATATATCTCCGTTCTGACGTTACATTCTTGATTTTAAGATCTGTTTATTAACCGCCCACTCGCTGCGCTCAATAATCTATCGAAGGGAGAAAACATAATGACGACCATAACGATCAAAGGTATGTCCTGCAATCATTGTGTCATGGCTGTAACCAAGGCCTTGGAGGAGATCGGCGCGATCAAAAATGTCAGGGTCGATCTCAAAAAAGGAGAGGCTACATTTGATAAAGCCGGACCGGTCGACATGGACACGATCAGGGAACAGATAAAAAAAGCAGGGTATGAAGTTGGCGAATAAAGTTATACTCAACGTAGGGGGTATGACGTGTGCATCATGCATACTCCGGGTAGAATCTGCCTTGCAATCGATTGACGGAGTCAAGGATGCCTCGGTCAATCTTGCTACGGCACGAGCTACAATTATTCACGACCCGCATTGGGACGGTGTGGAAGCGATAAAGACGGTGATCGCTGACACAGGGTATGAGTTTTTGGGTGTGGCAGGCGAAACTCTTGAAGACCCTGTGGAAGCGGCTCGTCAAAGAGAGCTAAAAGAGCTTAAGCTCAAGTTCAATGTTGGCGTGGTTCTCAGCATACTCATCTTTATGGGGTCCATGCAGCATTGGTTTCCCTTCCTCATGCGCATCCCCAGGCATATTATGCTGCCGGCCCTGTTTGTACTGACTACTCCTGTTGTATTTTGGGTAGGGAGCAGGTTTTACCGGGGCGCTTTAAAGGCGGCAAAACAACTGACCACTGACATGAACACCCTGGTTGCCGTGGGCGCTCTGTCGGCTTATCTCTATTCTACATTGACCACATTCCGGCCTCAATTTTTCGCGGGCTCGGGCATTATCCCGCATGTCTATTTTGACGGCGCAGCCATGATCATCACCCTTATTTTATTGGGACGTCTCTTGGAAGCCAAGACAAAGGGGAAGACCTCGATGGCTATCAAGAGGTTGATGGGGCTCAAGCCAAAGACCGCGCGTGTGATAAGGGATGACAAGGAGGCCGATATCCCGATTGAGGATGTAGAGAAAG
>JAUVFC010000151.1 GCA_030594505.1 Desulfobacterales bacterium | reverse complement strand
ATTGGTCACTTTTTAAAGCTTCTAAACTCGCTTCGCTAAATCGTAAAAACTCGGGCTAACGCCCTCAAACAGTTTACGATTTTGACGCTTCACTTCGTTAAGAAGCTTTACAAAAGATGACCAAAATAAGCTCATCAAAGACTTTTTACGAGACCATCTTCTTTGGTAAAAGGGAAAACTGAAGGGACAGAAATGTCCTTGTCCTTGTTAATAATAATTATATAAATTACTGAGGTTAGAGTGTCAAGATAGAAAGCGTTTCATAATAATACTTCCCGGCGCTCCAAATCACTTCCTGCTGTCAACAACCAGGGTAACCGGACCGTCATTTATCAACGACACGGACATCATTGCCCCAAAACGCCCCTTTGCCGCCCGGATACCCATGGAAGCGACCCTGTCAATAAAATCGAGGTATAATTCCCTCCCTTTTTCAGGTAGAGCCGCCTTGACAAAGGAGGGTCTGCGGCCTTTGCGACAGTCCGCCATAAGGGTAAACTGTGAAACCACCAGCATCTCCCCGCCGATATCGATCAATGAACGGTTCATCTTGCCGTGCTCATCCTCAAAAATCCTGAGACGGACAATCTTTTCGGAAAGATATATGCTGTCCCGCACTGTATCATCCTCTGATACGCCCAACAGTACCAGCAATCCCCTTCCGATCTTGCCCGCCACTTCGTTCTCGACTCTAACCGAGCTTTCCGTCACCCTTTGGATTACCGCGCGCATCTGTTTCCTCTTAAAAATTCTCCGTTATTTCGTATTCGTAAATTTTCTTTTAAAATTCAATTGGCTTGGACATATTAAAAAGAAACACACCCCTCGCTTCATTGTCCGTCTCATGATTAACGAGACCTTTGCATAACTGCCATTTTTATATGGTGCACTTTGAATTTGAATTCACCCGTTCAGCCATTGCGGATTCATGCATAAAGCAGTTGAAAGAGTCAAGCGTAGATTTGATCCCCTTGGCCTAAAAGACAAAACAGAAAGGTCGGAAGCAGATTTTTTTTTGACAGGTTGCGTGAGGTTCTTATGGGCAGCATAACAATTATCGTTTTTCTAAAATCGCCCTTATTTTTGTGGACAGCTCGTTCATATCAAATGGCTTCTGGAGAAAACTATTACAACCACGTTCCAATATCTCGGTTGCCTGACCGTCGATGCTGTAACCGCTGCAAAGAATGACTCTTATATCCGGATTAATTGATTGTAACACATCATAGACTTTGCCGCCACCCATATCAGGCATGATCATGTCGAGAATAACCAGGTCAATCTTATCTTTGTTGCTTTTATAAATCTCTATTGCTTTATTGCCGCCATTAGCTTCAAGCACAGCATAGCCCAATTTATTTAAGGTTCTGCATCCTAACTTTAATACCGGTTCTTCATCGTCTACCAGGAGAATAGTTTCAGTCCCTTTAACGACTTGGTCGGCAATGCGCACACGTTGTGGAACATCCTCTTCAGATACGGGGAAGTAAATCTCAAAAGTGGCTCCATGACCCGGTTCAGACTCTACATCAATATATCCTTTATGACTTTTAATAATACCATAAACAGTGGCTAACCCCAGGCCGGTGCCCCGCCCCATCTCTCTTGTGGTAAAAAAGGGATCAAAAATGCGCTTCTGCGTTTCCTTGTCCATACCCACACCCGTATCTGTAATAGAAAGCAACATATATCTGTCAGGCTCAATACGGAAAGGCTTGTCCTGAATGTCCTCCGTGGTAACACGTCGTGTTTCCAGATACAAATCTCCGCCGGCCGGCATTGCGTGGGCGGCATTCACATACAGATTCATCAAAACCTGCTCGATTTGCCCTAAGTCCGCTTTAACAGGTGGGAGATCTTTTTGGAGCTTTTGGTGGATGGTAATCTCTTTTTTGGTTCTGCCGAACGTTTTCGAGCTTTCCCTGACTACGGTACTTAAATTAATCGATTTTACTGCATATCTTCCGCCCCTTGCAAAACCAAGAAGCTGCGCTGTGAGATTAGCCGCGGCTTTAGCCTGGCTTTCAATCTCTTGTATCAATTCATAATGAGGGTTGTTTGAGTCAAGATCCATAGATATCAACTGCGCATCACCCTGAATGACCGTTAATATGTTATTGAAATCATGGGCAACGCCGCCGGCCAGGGTGCCGATTGACTCCATTTTTTGGGCATGCAAAAGCTGAGCTTCCAGTTTCCTGTGTTCCGTGATGTCGCGTATAAACTCCACCACCATTTTTGGGCTGCCATCCTCATGCCGTTCAGCCACATTGGCTGTACACCATACGTTTATTTGATCCCCATCGGGCCCGACAATCTCCGTTTCAAATTCGTGAGCTTTGCCGTCTTTGAAACACTCTTTCACGCTACACGATTCGCAAGCCGTGTCGCGCCTACAGTACGCGGTGTAACACCTTTTGCCGACCAGTTTTTCTCCATACACCCTCTTTGCGACATCGTTTGCCCATACGATAGTCAGGCGCTCGTCCATCATGGTCATGAGGTCCGTCACAGAATCTACAATTCCTGTAAGTTTCTCCTCGCTCTCCCGAAGCGCTTTCTCTGCCATCTTGCGCGCTCGCACATCACGGAATGATTCAATAACACCTACAGTCTTCCCTCTCTTTTTAAGAGGGGTTGCAACGAGTTCAACAGGTATCTTCTTCCCGTCTTTGGTCTTTTTGGTGGTTTCAACCTGGGTCCATTCTTCGCCCCTCAAGACACGCTTGAGAGAGCAGTCGTTTGTATGGCAACGCTCATCAGGGAAGATTTCGTAACACTTTGTCCCGACAATTTCCGTGGCTGACATACCTGTCATTTTTTCCATCTCTCTGTTGATCTGGAAGATGTTACAGTCTTCATCTATGACACACATAGCATCTCCGGATCCATGTAAGATGCTTGAGACACGTTCCTGGGTATCCACCAATTCTCCAACCATTTCATTAAAGGAATCGGCCAATTCGCCAATTTCGTCATGTGTCCCTACCTTTGCCCTTACCGTCAGGTCGCCCCCTTTTATCTTTCGTGTAACCTTAATCAGATTGGCTATAGGCCCTGTAATGCTTCGAATGAGATAATAACTGGCCAACATTCCAATGAACACAGCGCTTGAGCCAAATATAATTAACATGGACAGAACACGAATATGGATTGTATCAATTCGCTTTTTCGCCCTGTCTGACAATTCCAACAATACTTTTGCCTCTGTTTTTAAGTCAGCGCCTAATTCCCTAATAAAGAAATCCATTTCCTCCATATAAAAGCCGGCCTTGTGGCTTTCCGTCGGCAACTTAAGGCCAAAAATGTCCAAGGCCTTTATTTTAAATTCCGGCAACTTTTCTTCTATGGTCAAAAGCTGATTTTCCGCCTTACTCAACACCTCATCAAGTTTTAAGTCATGCCTCAATTTTTGACTTAGAATTAAGCTCCTTAGCCCGTCTGATTTAACAATCAGTTTTTTATAATCTTCCAAAAATATCTTTTTTTCATCTTTGTTTCCATGTATTAGGTAATCATGTGGTCCCATCAAGGTCTGCTCAAACAAGATCCTTAATTCCTGTAAATTCTCATAGAGTTGAACGGCAATCGCCGCCTTGTTTTTGGCAATGCGTACCTGATACAGCCCCCACACCCCGGTTGTTGAAGATACAACAAGCAAGGAAAGCAATGTAATCGCAAAGATTATTATTTTCTTTTTTAAAGTGAAATTCATTAGTTATTATTCAGCCATTTTTCTCAAATCATCAAAGTCGCTATCTTCAATCCTAACAAAGCCATATCGCGTATCCGCAGGGAGCAGTTCTTTTTCCTGTAAATCCAATTTGGATATTTTACGCAATGCATTACCCACCTTTTCCATATCTCTTTCATCTGCACTCTTGGTGCATGTAAAAACCCAAGTCATGACAGGTGATGTTTCTGCAACATTTAACAATTGAGTTGTATCTAATCCGGAATGTTTGTAATACAAAGAAGGGTTATGAACCGGACACATTAGTGTTCTTATACAACCGACATCAGCTTTTTTGTGGTATATGTCCAATACAATATCCATGCATGACCCTCCAAAACTGTATCCCCCTAAATCTTTTTCCAAATCGATCCCATTTTCTATGAAGGTTTTTTTCGCTGCTATCCATTTTGTCGCGGAATTCTTGGGACCAAAGATTACATTTGTCCCTTTTAAGTCTTTAATGGTTTTTATGTTGCTGTCGGACCTTGTGATAATACAACCGGTTTCAAGAAGTTTGCCGCGGTGCTTATCAATAAAGCCGCATAATGAACCATATACATGGTCTCTGTTTATGAGTCCCTCCATACTCAAATAAATGGCCGGATCCATGTAAAAAAAACCTGATTCTTGAGTTTTTACTTTTGTCGTAAATTCTTCAAGATTTCTCGGAACGAAAAGCTCTATCTTAAGGCCTGTACTTTGTGAAAGATACTTTGCAAACGGCTTGAATTTACTGAACATCATGGAAGGCTTGCCGCACGGGCTTATAATTAATTCATATTCTTTTTCGATACCTTTTGTGGAGCTTTCGATTTTTTCTGTTGATTGCCCCGGTTTTGTTCCCGAATTATTTTTGCACGAACTAACAAAACAGAGAGTGGCTAATGCGATCACGCTAATAGATAAGAATTTTTTCAACATCTGTGCCCCCTATCTTTGATGATTTTATGTTGACCACAAAATGCACAATGCGGTGTCTTTGGCCTCAATTAACATAGCTGTAACAGTCGTATCGGCCATGTGTTTTACGAGCTTGAGAATATTGCCAAAGAGAGAATACCATCGTCTTTTTACTTTCCTTCAGCATCCCGATGTTCAACCTACCAACAACCAGGCTGAACAATCTCTCAGACACATGGTTATCTTCAGGAAAATCTGTTTCGGAACGAGATCTTCCGAAGGGTCATATTCTCACAGCGTCTTGCCCAGCCTGCTGATGACCGCCAAACGCCAGGGGAAGCATCCGCTCGAAT
>JAUVFC010000092.1 GCA_030594505.1 Desulfobacterales bacterium | reverse complement strand
TGGCGTCTTCCACAGTCTTTCCTTCAAATTCATGTACAGATGACATAATTCCCTCCAAGTTTAGGCCGTCTTTTTGATGACGTAGTATTGCTGGGCAATAGAGAGTATGTTGTTGACCAGCCAATATAATACAAGTCCGGACGGAAAATTGATGAAGATAAAAGTAAATACAATGGGCATAGCCATCATAATTTTTGCCTGTGCCGGATCGCCGGGAGGTGGGGACATCTTCTGTTGAAGGAACATGGATGCTCCCATTATGACGGTAAGAACCGGTATGCCGTAAGGAGGTTCCATAAATGGGATACTGAAACCGAAATTAAATAGACGGTCCGGCGCCGCAAGATCATTAATCCAGCCGAAAAAGGGCGCGTGTCTGAGTTCAATTGACTGATACAACATCTTGTAAAAGGCGAAAAAAACAGGAATCTGGAGAATCATCGGGAGACATCCGCCCAACGGATTGATATTGTAAGCTTTGTAGAGATTCATAAGCTCCTTGTTCATTTTCTGCTTGTCGCCTTTATACTTTTGCCGCAGTTCCGTCATCTTTGGTTGGAGCTTCTTCATATCACTCATTGACTTATAACTTTTGTTGCTGAGCGGCCAGAATGCGCCCTTGATGAGGATGGTCAGGATAATAATGGCAATCCCGTAATTGTGAATATATCCGTACAAAAAATTAAGTACATGAAGGAGCGGTTTGGCAAGTATATCAAACCACCCGAAATCTATCGCCTTTGAGAGTTTTTTATCAACACTTGACAAGATGTCGAGACTTTTTGGGCCTATATAAATATGATAACGATAAGAGCGCTCTGTTTGGGGAGGGATCGTGCCTGTTGGATCAATGTGCACGGCCTTCAAGAGCTGCTCGGCCCCCTCCAACCGGACGCTTGAGTCCCTCTTCTCATCCTCAGGTATGACAGCGGTTATAAAGTAACGATCTCCGAGAGCGAACCAGTCTATCCTGCCGGAGTAGAGGTCTCTTTTGGAAATATCTTTTTCAGAGAGCTCCTTAAGTTTATTGTCAACAAGGATTGAGGGACCGGAAAAAATATAACGCGATTCTGAGGTGTTCACCTGGCGGTATATAACCGCAAGGGTTAGATTGTCCTTCAATGCCCTGGGAAACGGGTTGCTGACCTTGATTTCAAGGTCAAAGAGATAGCTGTCAGGATAAAATGTATAGGTCTTGATTATGCGGTATCCTTGAGAAGATTCCCAATAAAAGGAAAGGGTTTTCTGTTTATATGAGGCATCAATGGCGCTTCGTTTTGTGTCTGCATGAAAGACCGCGTCATCAAGCCCCTGAATTTTATGATTTACAAAACCTATTGCCAGGCTGCGTTCCTCTGGAGATTGCGCAGATATCAACAGCTTCATTGGAGAATCCGGTTGGATGGTTTCACGATATTTATTTAGTTTGAAATCTGTCAACGTGGCCCCTTCTTCCGTGAAAGAGGCGGTATAAAATGGGGTAGAAACGGTTATTGTTCTACCTTTTATTGCCGGCCTTGCCTCAGGTTTTTTTATGCTGGCAGTGGTCTCGAAAAGAGGTTGAACATTTTTGTCTTGTACCACAGATTCTTCTTGTGACTGTTGCAGCTGTTCTCCTTGCCGGTCTTTTGGGATCTCCGGCGGCCTGGCGAAAAAGAGTTGATACACAAGAAAAACAAGAAAAGAAAGAATAATTGCCAACAACATTCTTAAATTTGAGTCCATACAAATACTCCTTAATTAATGAACAGCTTTTTTTACGTATAAGAATAATTCAAGTTTTTTTATCTGACCGGATCATAACCACCTGGATGAAACGGATGGCATTTCAGGACCCTCAGGATCGCCATAAACGATCCTTTCAGAATGCCATGACGTTCGATTGCCTGATGAGCATATTCCGAACAGGTAGGGACAAAACGACATGCAGGGATAAGAAGGGGAGAAAGGCAGTATTGATACATCCTAATAAGAACCAGAAGAGACCACTTTAAAAACTGTCTGAAGTTCATGCAATATCTCTTGTGAACGTAATCGTGACGAGCTCTTTTTTACTATTACCACAAGGTCAAGAGCGTTACCCTTAAAGAACTCTTTGTTTAAGCGAAATGCCTCACGTATCCGGCGTCTAAGATAATTCCTGTAAACGGCAGGCCCTACTCTTTTGCTGATGCTAATCCCGATCCGCGTGATATTTAAGCTGTTTTTTTTTGTCAGAACGATAAAATGATGCGAGCTGAATTTGCGGCCAAGTCGATATATAGTTTGAAAATCAGAACGCTTTCGTATCCTTTCGGATTTCGTTAACGTGAAAGTCCCCAAAATATCACGTGCAGATCTACTAAGCCCTTTTAATAGCGATTCTCCTCCTTCGCCACGGAGATCGGATTTCAATTTATTAAACGGTTAGCCGTTTCCTCCCTTTAGCCCTGCGGCGTTTTAATATGTTTCGTCCCGCCTTTGTCTGCATTCTTGAAAGAAAGCCATGCGTTCGAGCCCTCTTGATTTTGCTCGGTTGATATGTTCTTTTCATTCGTACTATCCTCTTTTTTAATAAACGCCGGGGAAAATTCCCAACTCAGGTATTTTTTTGTAATTTTTTTATACAACAGACCGAATGGTAAAGTATGTACATAAAACATATTAATTCCTTAATGTCAAGCGGTCATTTAATTGTTGCCTTATGTTATAAAGTTATCTTTAAACAATTTTACGAAGTCATCAAGAATTGTTCCGAGGTGTTTTCTCTTGAATTTATTTGACGTGTCTGTTACTTAAAAAGTGTCTTATTTAGGTGACAAGCCACCTTATACTTTTCCAGCTCCTCAGGGGCTAATTTAAAAGAGGTTGTTATGTTTAACAAGTTATTAGGAATGTTTTCTACGGATCTTGCTATTGATCTTGGAACGGCAAACACACTGGTTTATGTGAAAGGCAGAGGGATCGTTCTGCGAGAACCTTCTGTTGTAGCAGTCAGAATAGATGGCGGGAGAGGGAAAAAGGTCGTAGCTGTAGGAAGAGAGGCCAAAATGATGCTGGGACGTACCCCGGGCAACATCGTTGCCATTCGTCCCATGAAAGATGGCGTTATAGCCGATTTCGAAGTTACCGAAGCAATGCTGCGCCATTTTATCCGAAAGGTGCACAACCGCAAGAAGCTTATGCGCCCCCGGATTATTGTTTGCGTTCCTTCCGGTATTACTCAGGTTGAAAGACGAGCTGTTCGAGAATCCGCAGAATCTGCCGGGGCCCGTGAGGTGTTTTTGATAGAAGAACCTATGGCCGCAGCCATAGGGGCGGGACTTCCGATTACGGAACCCACCTGCAATATGGTCGTAGACATAGGCGGGGGGACTACGGAAGTGGCTGTGATATCGCTTGCAGGAGTTGTTTACAGCCGATCGATTCGTGTAGGAGGGGATAAGATGGACGAGTCGATCATTCAATATATCAAAAGAAAGTATAACCTCTTGACCGGTGAAAGAACAGCAGAGATTATAAAAACAACCATAGGGAACGCTTTCCCGACCCCGAATCCTGATGATGTAGAAATAATCGAAGTAAAAGGTAGAGACTTGGTGTCAGGTATTCCCAAGATTCTCGCGATTGATTCAGAAGAGATACGCATTGCTATTTCCGAACAGATTGATGCGATTGTGGCAACGGTAAAAATAGCTCTGGAGCAAACTCCGCCTGAACTTGCGGCCGATGTTGTTGACAAAGGTATTGTAATGAGTGGAGGAGGAGCATTGTTGAAGAATCTGGACAAGTTGCTGCGTGAAGAAACGTCATTACCCATAACAGTGACTGAAGATCCCCTTTCAACTGTGGTGCTTGGGTCTGGAAAGGCATTGGACAACCCGGATATTTTAAAGGAGGTTACAATTTAAAAAGACGCGTGGCAAAAAGCGCTGTAGTATTCGGACTTAGGTTGCGCATCATTTTCTCAATGCTCGAGTATTGAGTATTGAACGCAAATTGAAATTGAGCCCCCACCATTTAAAGAATCACTTCCTGTGATGCGTATTGTATTATGTTTTCTAAAAAAATTGTAATAATCATCACAGCGATCGCACTGCTTTTGATCAATATTGTTATCATATCTGTTGGCGCACGGTCTGAAAGCGAGCTTGGTTTTTTCTCAAAAGTTGGCGTAGAAGTCCTTGCGTCATGTCAGCGTAGTGTGACATCGATTTTTCAATATAGTCACGTGACCTGGTCCCGTTATTTTGATCTGATTTTAGTCCAGGAGGAGAACAAACAGCTTCGCGCCACGATACGATCGCTAAAAAATAGAGTCAATCAGCTAAAAGAATCGGAAATTGCTAATAAACGGCTAAGGGCGCTCTTGGACTTTAAATTGGTTATTTCCGATGAAACAATCCCTGCTGAGGTAATAGGGAAAGAACCCTCTAAATGGTTCAAGACCATCATAATCAACAAAGGAACCGCAAGCGGCGTATGCAGGGGGATGCCGGTGGTGGCGCCCGATGGGATCGTTGGGCAGGTAATCAATGTCTCTTATCATTACTCCAAGGTTCTTTTAATTATCGATCAAAACAGCGCTGTCGATGCCTTGATCCAGCGGACCAGATCACGAGGGATTGTTGAAGGAGAACGGAGAGGGCTTTGCCGATTTGAATATGTGTTGAGAAAAGCGGATGTTCAAGAGGGTGATGTTGTAATATCGTCCGGGCTGGGGGGGGTGTTCCCTAAGGGGCTTCGGATCGGTCATGTTTCAAATATTGTCAAAAGTCATGCCGGAATTTTTCAGGAGGTAATACTACAGCCTCATGTAGATTTTGCCAGGTTAGGAGAAGTATTTGTAGTGATCAAAAAACAGACGTTTTTCGGGAATGAGGAGGAGCGCGAGTGAGGGATTTTTTTCTTTTTCTGGCACTCGGTATTATAATCTTTGTCGCAGAGTCTACCGTGTTGGCTATGCCTACCTTTCAAGGGCTTCGATATGATCTCTTCATCCCTCTTATAATTTTTCTGGGGCTCTATCAGTCAATACATGTCGGGCTTCCTCTATGTATCCTTTTTGGTTTTTTTATGGACGTTTTTTCAGGGGGGGTATTTGGATTATTTTTGTCTATCTATTTTTGGCTTTTTTGTTTTGTTAAAGCTGTATTGCGCTTTTTAGATTTGCAAAGCTCCTTTTTAGAGGCCACTCTTGTGGTATCGGGAGTCTTAGCTGAGAATTTGATAATCATCCTTTTGATGGCACTTTTGGGGACAGGGCAAATACGATATGTCAGCGTGCAAGGTGTAATCGTTCAGACCCTTTTGGCCGGCGCTACAGCTCCGTTAATGTTTGTGGCCTTTTTTAAACTAAGAGATATTCGATTTCCTAAATTTTTTATAAGATGAGATCCGACCATTTTAATTCTGTTGACTCCGCTTGGTACAGAAAGCGTCTTTATAGGTTTCTGGTCTGCATTGTTGCCGGATTTTCAATCCTTCTTATGAGGCTCTATTATTTTCAGATACTAAAAGGTGAAGAGATGAGGCGTCTGTCAGAGGACAATTATGTGCGCCTTGAAAACATTGCCCCATCACGTGGTCTGATTTATGACAGCAATGGCGAACTCCTTGTGGACAACCGTCCCTCTTTTAACATTTCGATTATCCTGGAAGATGCGCCGGATCCCGAACAGGCGATTAAACGGGTGGCTTTACTCTTGAATATTCCTTGCGCCCCTCTTTTAAAAAAGATTCAAGGGGCAAGAATATCTCAACCATTTAGGCCTATAATTTTAAAAAGTGATGTCAGTCGTGATGAGCTGGCTGTGATAAAGAGCAGGAAGTTTAATCTTCCCGGAATCGTTGTGACTGTTGAACCGAGACGTCACTATTTAATGGAAGGTTATGCTTCCCATCTAATCGGGTACTTGGGCGAGATCAGTCAAAAGGAATTGGCCAGCGGGCATTATCCTGACAACAGGCCAGGCAATTTTATAGGAAAATGCGGAGTTGAAAAAACATGTGGGGGCTATTTTTTAGGGAAAAGAGGTGGAAGACAGATCGTAGTGGATGCGCTTGGACGAACAACAGACGTGCTTAGCGCCGCCGGAGCGATACCCGGGAAAAATGTTTACTTAACGATAGACCACAGACTCCAAAAAATAGCCGAAGATATGCTAAGAAAGAAGAAATCAGGGGCAGTCCTTGCAATGAACCCCAACAATGGCCATGTCCTTGCGATGGCGAGCGGTCCCTCTTTTGACCAAAATGCGTTAGTAGACGGCATGAGTCATACAGAGTGGGAAGCAATTGTCACTAACCCGCTCCATCCCTTGTCAAACAAGCCGATCCAGGGCCAATATCCTCCAGCTTCCATATACAAGATCGTTACGGCCATGGCAGCTCTGGAAGAGGGTATCGTTACAGAGGATACAAAGATTTTTTGTCCGGGTTATTACAATTTTCGGAAGCGCCGGTTCAGATGTTGGCACGTGGGAGGACATGGGCATGTAAATGTACACCAGGCATTAGCACAGTCATGTGATGTGTTTTTCTACAGGTTGGGGGAAAAGCTGGGAGTTGATCGCTTAGCACGCTATGCCAAGGGATGCGGGCTCGGTTTGAGAACCGGGATAAGGCTGGACAATGAGTCCGCAGGGTTGGTCCCTACGTTGACCTGGAAATTACGACGCTTTGGTATGCCATGGCAGAAAGGGGAGACTCTCTTGATTGCTATCGGGCAGGGATTCAACCTTGTTACTCCTGTGCAGATGGCTTCTTTGATCAGTGCCGTGGCAAATGGGGGGACACTATATCGGCCGGTTATTGTAAAGGAGATAAGAGATTATGACGGTAGTTTGCTGGAAACCACCGTTCCTGAGATACTGGGACGCCTGCCGGCTTCTGAAGAGACTTTGAACATCATCAGGAAGGGCCTGGAAGATACCGTTAATACAAGATTGGGCACTGGTTGGTCTGTCCGACTTCCCGGCGGTATAATGGCCGGGAAAACCGGAACAGCTCAGGTCGTAAAGTTAGACGAGGATAGAGATAAAAAGGCGGATATCCCGTTTCGTTTGCGTGATCATGCCTGGTTTATCGCATACGGGCCGACCAAAGAGCCGCAAATCGCGGTAGCAGTTCTTGTTGAACATGGCGGACATGGTTCGACTGCTGCAGGCCCGATCGCAAGAGAGATTATTAAGAGATATTTGGAGCTTTGTCCTGAGGATACGAATTCAGGGATTGGGGAATCGGGGAATTCCG
>JAUVFC010000030.1 GCA_030594505.1 Desulfobacterales bacterium | reverse complement strand
ACCCAGTATGACATGAAATGTGTGGAGGCTATCGGGCTGATTAAGTTCGACTTCCTGGGGCTCCGCACCTTGACCGTAATAGACCATGCCTTGAAACTTATACGGGAGAGATACGAGAATGCCCCGGATCTTGCCCGGCTCGATATGGAGGATGCCGAGACATTTGAACTTTTGTGCGCAGGGAAGACCACCGGCGTATTTCAACTGGAAAGTTCGGGTATGAAAGACCTTTTGGTAAAGTTGAAGCCTGAATCGTTCAATGACATTATTGCGCTGGTGGCCCTTTACCGGCCCGGTCCGTTGGAAAGCGGTATGGTCGATGACTTTATCAAGCGGAAACACGGCAAGGTGGAGGTCGCCTATCTTCTTCCGGAGCTTGAACCTATTCTGAAAGAGACGTATGGTGTTATTGTCTATCAGGAGCAGGCAATGAAAATAGCTTCTGTTCTCGCGAACTATTCAATGGCCGAGGCGGATAACCTCAGGAAGGCCATGGGAAAGAAGGTCGCGGAAATTATGGTGCAGGAGCGGGAGCGTTTCTCGGAAGGGGCGCTCGATAAAGGAATCGATCCGAAAAAGTCCGGAGCCATATTCGACCTGATTGAAAAGTTCGGAGGGTACGGCTTTAATAAATCGCATAGCGCGGCGTATGCACTTATCGTCTATCAGACCGCTTATCTGAAGGCAAACTATCCGATCGAATTTATGGCGTCTGTGCTTACCAGTGAGATGGGAAACACGGACAATGTGGTCAAGTATATTACTGAGTGTCGCAATCAGGGGATTCCCGTCCTTCCACCCGACATTAATGAGAGCGGGAGGGATTTTACAGTGGTGGACCAGAGTATTCGATTCGGGCTCGCCGCAATAAAAAACGTGGGTGAGGGGGCGATCGAATCGATTATTGATGCCAGAGAGGCGGAAGGGCTTTTTAAATCGCTTTATGATTTTTGCGAGCGGGTTGATTTGCGCAGGGTAAACAAAAGGGTAGTTGAGAGCCTCATAAAATGCGGCGCTTTTGATTCCACAGGCGCAAAACGTTCACAGATGTTGCATGTGATGGAAGATGCCTTGGAGATCGGGCAGAAGACGCAAAGAGACAGGATAAGCGGACAATTTAGTCTGTTCGGCGCTACTGCTCAGGAGGGCGGGATGCAGCCGACACTGCCGGACATGGACGAATGGCCGGAGAATCAGCGATTAGCCTTTGAAAAAGAGACATTAGGTTTTTTCGTTACGGGTCACCCCCTGGCCAGGTACGAAAAGATCCTCTCCAAATATACCTCTGCTGATACGCTGAGAATTGTGGATCTTCCGGATGGCAGACAGGTAAGAATCGGGGGAGTGGTAAACGGCTTTAAAGTGATCACTGACCGAAAAGGGGAGAGAATGGCGTTTGTGACATTGGAGGATTTGCACGGTTTCACAGAGGTGATCCTCTTTGCCTCGGTCTATGCGAAAAGTTCGGAATTCATAGATACAGATATTCCTGTTTTGGTAGACGGCCGTATCAGCAAAGATGAAAAGTCGGTAAAAATATTAGCAGATTCAGTAAGTCCGCTTTCAAAAGCAGAAGAGATGTGTGCCACGGCGGTAAACTTTAATATTGATGTAACAGGAATTGATAAGGAGCAATTAAAAGAGTTTCGCGCAATATTGGACAACTATAAAGGGGAATGTCCAGCTTTTATCAATCTGAGAATTCCACGAAAGTCAGAGACAGTAATTGCTCTTCCTGACTCACTGAGAGTACAACCGGGACATGCCCTTTCCGAAGCAGTGGATCGTTATTTCGGACAAGAAGTGGTTGAGATCGTGTTTCAAAATAAGAATGGTTTGAGGAATTGAGGGATTAATTTTGATGCTCTCGTAAAAAGTCTTCAATTCGCTTGATTGGTCACTTTTTAGAGCTTCTAAGTTCGCTTCGCTAAATCGTAAAAACTCGGGCTAACGCCCTCAAACAGTTTACGATTTTGACGCTTCGCTTCACCGAGAAGCTCTAAGAAAAAGTGACCAAGATAAGCTCATCAAAGACTTTTTACGAGAGCATCAAAATTAATAAGAATTCTTTAATTCCTAAATCCCTAAATTCGAAATTCCTGAATTATTCTATGAAACCCTATACTGAAAGAACATATCGGAATAACATCTCTGAGAATGAGCTTACGTCGTTTCGGGTCGTTGTCAAGGAGACCGATCTGTTGGTGAGAGCGGATCGCGAATTTGCAGCTGAAACAAAAGAATGTGTTATAAGGCATCGTAGACTTATAGAGGAATATATTGATCGGTTTCCGTCTTTTTTACATGCATTGACGCCCGTTCCGGATGACCGATTTGCACCCCCTATTGTTCGGGACATGATTGAGGCGGGCAAGACTGCCGGTGTGGGGCCAATGGCATCTGTTGCGGGTGCGATTGCGGAATGGGTTGGCCGAGATCTTTTAGAATATTCCCAAGAAATTATTGTGGAAAATGGCGGGGATATTTTTATGAAAACTGATAAACCTTTTAGGGTGGGGATCTTTGCCGGGTCTTCACCGTTGAGTAATAAAGTGGGAATTGAAATAGACCCCGGAGATGAGCCGATCGCGGTTTGTACCTCTTCCGGAACAGTGGGACATTCTCTGAGTATGGGCAAAGCCGATGCCGTGACAATGGTGTCTCGCTCTGCATCTCTCGCAGATGCAGCCGCTACTGCTGTTGGGAACCTGATTTCTGATAAAAGGGCTATAGACAAGGGGATAACCTTTGCAGAGTCGATTCCAGGGGTAATAGGCGTTGTAATTGTGATTGGCGACAGGCTCGGCCTGAAGGGGGGGCTGAAGTTGGTTAAAATTGGTTGAGTGTCTATCCAGAAACAGCATCTTTTGCCCCGATACAGCGTTCTCCGCAGGTTTCTATCCTCGACGTAGCGTTGCTACGCCTCCGGCAGAAACCTTTGTGCGGCCTTGTCTCGGAACAAAAGCTACTATTTCTGGATAGACACTAACTATGAGCTATAAGCCATGAGCTAATTTTTTCTGGAGGAAATATGAAGAGATTTAAACTGATACTTTTGTTGATCATTGCCGGCTTTATAGGACTTTTTGTATATCAGAATCTGGCGGTTTTCGCACATCCCTTTGAGGTACTAAGATTGAACATCGGGGTTAAGCAGTACAAGGTAGAGAATATCCAGGCTTCCATTTTTTTCCTGGTTTTTTTCCTGCTTGGATTTTTGCTTGCCTTCTTTCTTGGCCTGAGAGAACGTTTGAAGGCAAGAAGGGCTTTGAAAGCAAACGATAATAAGATAAAGAAAATGGAAGAAGAGTTAAATACGCTTCGGGACCTTTCTGCAGCCTCTGAAAGTACCGCGGTTGAAGATGTTGCCCCGGAAGATGTTGTCCCCGAAAGGAACACCTCGGAAGAGATAATTTAGTGGGGTGCAGAAACACGCTATTTCAATAAGCTTAAAAATTGATGGTTTCGTAAAAAGTCTTCAATTCGTCCAATTGGTCACTTTTTGAAGCTTCTAAACTCGCTTCGCTTCGTTAAGAAGCTTTACAAAAAGATGACCAAAACGGGCTCATCAAAGACTTTTTGCGAAACCATCAAAATTTGTGAGCATTTAAAAGTGTCCATCCATGTCGGTTAAAATCACTCCAATGCTACAGCAGTATCATTCGATAAAAAAGGAGTATCCTGATGCGCTCCTTTTTTATCGAATGGGCGATTTTTATGAAATGTTTTTTGAAGATGCCGAGCTTGCCTCCCGTATCCTCAACATTACCTTAACATCCCGAAATAAAAAAGATGAAAAACCTATTCCAATGTGTGGGGTCCCGTATCACGCCGCACAGAAGTATATTGCGCGTTTGATAGAGAATGGATACAAGGTGGCTGTTTGTGAACAGGTCGAAGATCCGCGTCAAGCAAAAGGGCTGGTAAAGCGGGATGTGGTCCGCGTGGTGACTCCGGGTGTGGTGGTTGATACGGAACTGTTGGATGATAAATCAAATAATTTTATCATGGCGCTGTTCCGGGACAAAGGTTATTTCGGGCTTGCCTGTCTTGATATTTCTACCGGTGACTTTCGAGTAACCGAGCCAGATTCCTTCAATGCCGTTGTTGACGAGTCTTTGCGTATAAATCCGAGCGAGATCCTTATTCCGGAGTCGTTTAGAGAGGATTTGGAGATCAAGCCCCTCTTAACCTATTTGAACGAAAAATCGGTTACTGTATTGGATGATACTCTGTTTGAATTGGATAGAGCCCGGGCCGCGCTTTTAAAACAATTTAATACCCATTCTCTGGAGGGGTTCGGATGTGATGCAATGCGTCCGGGGATCTCGGCTGCCGGATCTCTTCTTCAATATATTCACGAAACACAGAAGTGTATGGTTCCGCATATCAATCATGTGGTTGCATATCATCTCGCGGACTACATGATACTGGACGACAATACAAATAGGAACCTGGAGCTGTTTGAGACCATACGTACCCGTTCAAGGAAAGGAACACTCCTTTGGGTGCTTGATCAAACCGTTACTTCCATGGGAGGACGGATGATTCGCCGGTGGTTGAATTATCCTCTCCTTGATCCTGGAAAGATAAGGCTCCGGTTGGACGCGGTAGAAGAGGCAAGGGAGGATATAACATTGCGTCGCGCTCTGCGTGAAGCGCTTTCAGATGTTTATGACCTGGAGCGTCTGAATTCCAAGATTGTTCTGGCACATTCCAATGCCCGGGATCTGATTGCCCTGAAGCGCTCTGTTAGAAAGATCCCGGAAATTCGAGCCTTGATAGAATCGTTTCAATCCGATCTGTTTCGGCAAATCCATGCAGAGTTGGACGAGTTAGCCGATGTGGGGGATCTGATTGAAGAGGCGATTTGTGATGACCCTCCGCATACCGTTCATGAAGGGGGTATGATTAATCCCGGATACAATCCGGATCTTGATGAGATTGTAAGTATCTGCAGAGACGGCAAAGGGTGGATCTCCCGTTTAGAAGCAAAAGAGCGGGAGACAACCGGAATAAATTCCTTAAAAGTCGGTTTTAACAGGGTCTTTGGATATTATATTGAAGTTTCAAAAACCCATATCAATTCAGCGCCTTCCCATTACATTCGCAAACAGACGCTGGTGAATGCGGAGAGATATATTACAGAGGACCTAAAGATATACGAGACCAAGGTCTTAACTGCCGAAGAGAGACGGGCCGCACTGGAATATGATCTTTTCAATGGGATAAGGGAGAAGGTAGTGCAAAACAACCTTCGCATTCAAAAGACGGCAACCCTGCTGGCAAAGCTGGATGTTTTTTGTTCCCTGGCTGATGTGGCGGACAAAAATGGTTATGTAAAACCAAGAATCACAAAGGACGGAACACTTTTTATGGAAGACGTCCGCCATCCTGTAATTGAAAAGATGATGACAGGGGAAAGATTCGTTCCCAATACAATAAAGATGGATGATGAAGACCGGCAGGTCTTGATTATTACGGGTCCTAATATGGCCGGCAAGTCAACGATCTTACGTCAGACTGCGTTAGTGGCGCTGATGGCACAGATCGGCTCATTTGTCCCCGCGGAGTCTGCTTCCCTCGGGATTGTTGATCGTATATTTACACGAGTGGGAGCGCTCGACAACCTGGGGCAGGGGGAGAGTACTTTTATGGTGGAGATGCAGGTAACCGCCAGGATATTGAACACTGCCACAGAAAAAAGCCTTATTATCCTGGATGAGATCGGAAGGGGTACCAGTACCTTTGACGGGCTGAGTATCGCATGGGCTGTTGCCGAGTACCTTCACGACCGGAAGGGAAGAGGTATTAAAACTCTCTTTGCCACCCATTATCATGAGTTGACCGACCTTGCCGCTGCCAATCCGCGAGTCAAAAATTACAACGTTGCTGTAAGAGAGTGGAATGGAGAGATTATTTTTTTAAGGAAGCTGATTGAAGGCGGAACAAATAGAAGTTATGGCATACAGGTGGCAAGATTGGCCGGCATTCCCAAAGAAGTTATAGAAAGATCAAAAGAGATCCTCAAAAATATTGAGAAAGGCGAGCTTAACGAAGAGGGAGAACCAAACATTGCTCGCTCCAAAAAAAGACCGAAAAAACGTTCAGATGTGCAGTTAAGACTTTTTAGAACCTCAAATCAGGCATTGGCAGATAAACTGGAGCAGATAGACATTTCTAACACAACACCTCTTAACGCACTAAATTTACTGAATGAATTGAAGCAGATGGTTTAATAGTATAGGGCCATTTTGGACATAGACCTGCCTGCCATCGCGAGCGTGTATCTCTGAAAATAACCCTCAAAATGTATTCTATAGGACTCCTGGACAATATATAGGTAATATGATATATTAATCCACAATACCTTGTGGGTGCAGTAACTGTTTCACTTATCACAAAGTAAGACCTATTGGGAATTGATGGATTGGGGAGTTAGTCATGGGAAGTAAGCAGTAAGCAGTAAGGACATTGCCGAGAATTGTCAATAGATCTTAATGCATTATGCTCTTTGCGATGAATATTGCTATGGTCACCATTTAAGGAGGGATCTTGAGAGAGGTTGCGCCCTGTTATCGTATTTTTGGACTGGATGAAAGAGCGACATTTAACGAGGTTAAGCTGGCCTACCGAAAATTGGCGAAGAAGTATCATCCGGATATTGTTTCAAACAAAGATGGATCTGTCGGTTTTGTTGCTGTGGAAAGGCTCAAAAAGATCAATAATGCCTATGATTATCTCCAACGCAGACATATTAAAAAGAGACGGGAACGCTCAGGATGGTTGGGATTTAGCATTATTATGGGAAAGTTTAACAATAAGACATGCCCGGAGATATCTCACGTGTCAGAATGCTCACCGGCAGCGCTCATCGGACTTTGTGTTGGTGATTATATAATCCGTTTTAATGATCGTAGCACACCTGGAATGACGAGGGGGGAGATCGTTAATCTCTTTTCAGGGGAAGTCGGTATTCCGGTAAAAATAAAGGTTTATCGTAGAACCCAAAAAACTGTATACACGCTATATGCAATACGTCTGGCGCGTCCTCGTTGTTAGAGACCTTTGAAAAACTGTCGCGTTTTTCAAAGGTCTCTGTTAGTCGCATAAAAATGGTCGAGTCGTTGAACAAATAAGTCAACGACTCGACCATCAAACCAATAGAAGTTACGCAAAGTCATCGAACATTGTGCCGACGACCTTTTCCGCTACCTTATCATAATCTATCTTATATGTATTATTGTCAACTTGTGTCTTTATGTCCTCTACTTTTTCTACTCTGATATCCGGCGTTTCCTGAATAACTTTTTGGGCGAGTTGAATTTCCTTAGAGGCCTGTGACAAATTGACAACAGCATCTGACTTGGGGACATCACCTGTATTTTGGATAGATTTTTTGTCCGCTTCCACTCCCTGGTTTGCAGTTGTCTTGTCAATATATTTATTGGCTTCGTAGCCTATGTCGTTTGTTATCTTCATTTCAAGCCCCCCTATTCCTTATGCCCCTTATGAGAACATATTATCGTCGATCCTGCTTTTTGCGATTTCTTCTAGTCGTTGTTTTAAAAAATCCGAGTCTTCCGAAGAAACAATTTCAATTGTCTCGTTATTCTGCTTGTCGATTACCTTGAAAATAAACTTGTTGGTTGCCTCGTCCCTATCCACTCTGAGGTTACTTCCGTATTCCTCTTCCAATGCTTTAAGTGCACCAGCCTCGATATCGTTACTGGGACCGGAATGGGCTATTTTATCGACAATTTCTGACGCCAGCTTTTTAATAATAGCGGTTCTTTTACCATCAGCAGAAATATCGATCTTGTCTTTAGTGCCTTCCGTTGAGGGAAGGTGTTGTTTTAGAGTTTTTCCTTGACGAAGCTGTTTACCATAAACCCTCAACACATTTTGTATTTGATAGGTAGATATAGTCATGGACTTCCTCCTGACTATATTATCGGCATATGATAAAAATACTTTAGGCAAAAAGCAATCAAATTCTATCGACAAGGACGCACAATTTAGCCTCTTGCCCCCGGTTTTTTAGTCTTTGTATGATAATTCTCGGCAGCCTTCCAGGTTATCAACTTATTCATCTCTGACGAATGTTTCGTAGCTTGTCCGGTATATCTCGGTAAGTGTGAAGAAAGCCGTGACTATAAGTGGGCCATAGATAATCCCAAGAATTCCGAATACTTTTAATCCCCCCAGAATAGATAGAATAACGAGCAAAGTATGCATCTGTACTTTGTGACCAACCAATTTAGGCTTGAAGAAGTATTCTATAAATACTGTAATGAGAACATAGATAACAATAAAAGAAATTCCTGCCGCGATGCTTCCTTTTAAAAACAGGTAGATAGCCGCTGGAATAAATATTACGGAGATACCAACTATAGGGAGGAAGGCCAGAATGGCCATAATGACCCCCCAGAGAAAGGGGGAGTTCAATCCGAAAAATGCAAAAGTCAGTCCCCCCAGTATACCCTGAATCAGACCGGCCAGACCATTCCCGACAAGGATTGCTCCCGCCATCTCCTGAAACTTGGCAATAAGCTTCTGATCGTGTTCAACAGGAAGGGGAGAAAGGTCGAGGATGAAATCAATCAGTTTTTCCCCGTCAATCAGCAAAAAGAAGATAATCATTACCATGAGAAGAAAATTGACTACGAACTTTAATATGTCAGAAGCGATAGAGCTGGCTTGCTGATACAAAAAGAGGCCCACTTCTTTACCGATGTCGGATAGCGCTTTGTTAAAGCTTTCGGAATTGAGGTGTATGTTATATCCTTCGAGTATCTTTTCTATCTGATCAACCAGTTGGCTGTTTTGGAGAAGCTCTTTGGTATGCTGGGCAATGGTTGCGGCCTGGCCCATCTGATAGAGGCTGTAAGCTTCCTGGGAAAGAGCGCCGACAAAAAATACAATAGGTACAAAGACGACCAGGAAAATGATCAGACAGGTTAAAAGAGATGCCCAGTGGGGTCGGATTTTTTTTAGAAAAAGGGAATAAAGGGGATAAAAGATCCCTGTAAGGACAAAGGCAAGTACCAGTATGGATAAAAACGGCCAGAGCAACTTCCCCAACAGGATACCTGAAACGAGGAAGAGGATCAAGAAGTACTTGAAAATCATCTGACCTTGTTTTTTTTCTCCTTCCATATTCCCTTTTTCCTATATCGGATACAATATGTTCACCACTGACTAATATAGAAAAACCTACTATATGAGATTATGAAAAGTCAATGTTATTGGAAAATTTTGCAAAGAGCCTTCAATTCGCTTTAGTGGTCACTTTTTGCGGTAATCATCAAAATATCATTTGACAACCTGTGGATTGTAGACTTAAAACAGTATTACAATATTACAATGCAAAAGAAGTGTAAATCAATAAGCATGGAAAGGGAAGATATTATGATCTTAGGAAGTTTGACCTTGAACAAAAATGAACGTTTTGCAAAGGCCTCTATGAGACTCTTTGCGGTATTTGCTCTGTTTGGAGTCATTATGTTTACACCGGCGTGCAAAGATGAGACAACAGCGCCTCTGGACAAGTCTCCTGTAACAGAGAATGTTACAATTTTAGAGATTAAAGAAAATTACACGAATTTAAATGTTCAGAATCCTGTCTTAAAAGGTACGGTTATAGAATCTCAAGATGTAAAAAGTTATACTTATCTTAAGCTTAAGGATTCTACGGGCCAGATCTGGGCCGCTATCCCTAAAACACCCGTTGAAACAGGAAAAGAGATAGAAATTTCCAATATCATAGTGATGAAGGACTTTCACAGTAAAACACTTGACAAGACCTTTGATACCATCTTGTTTGCCGTCCCTTCAGAAGGAAGCAGAGCCTGCCCCACACCTCCCGGAGGTATGCCGGGTGGAATGGAAATGCCTTCCGGTATGACGCCGGGTGGTATGCCTCAAGGATCTATGCCGACAGAGGGGATGGGGGCCGTCCAACCCAAGATGATTCCGCAAGATATGAAGGTGAGCAAGGCTGCCGGCGAGGATGCCTATGCAATAGAAGAGATTTATACCAACAAGAAAGAACTGTCACAGAAGACGGTTAGGGTGCGTGCAAAGGTTGTGAAATTTTTGCCTGAAATCATGGGAAAAAACTGGATTCATATACAGGACGGAACCGGAAGCGCGGAAGCCGGAACCCACGATATAACAGTGAGTATCCTTGAGACAGCAGACGTTGGCGACGAGGTTATTGTTAAGGGGACCCTCGGAGTGGACAAGGATTTTGGGTCTATGTGTACTTTTGCCTTGATTATCGAAGATGCTACAATTACGGTGATTGAAGATTGAAGATTGAAGATTGAAGATTGAAGATTGAAGATTGAAGATTGAGGCATCCTTCACACAAGCCAAAAAGTAGTTTTCAGTTTTTTGAATTTAGCCACAAAAAGTCGCAAAAAGCTCAAAATGTTTTAATAAATGCATAGTTATACTTTTGAGTCCTTTGTGCTTTTTTGCGGCCAATGACAAATGGTTATTCAATAGTTGCCCGGACAACCCTGTTGTTTCCGCTATAGTCTTTCCGGCATACAAAGTCCTTGTAGCACCCTAATTCTTCCACCATATCAGCTACTTCCGGGCATTGGTCGTAACCGATTTCGAGAAAAAGCTTCCCATTTGAAGTTAAGTAGTTCGGGGCGGTCCGGAGAATGAACCGGATTGCATCCAGACCGTCCTTGCCCCCATCGAGCGCATATCTCGGTTCGTGTTGGGAGATTTCCGGGGAGAGTGGTTCGATCTGTTGAGTAGGAATATATGGAGGGTTAGAGACTATGATGTCAAATCGTTTCCGTAGATTTTGGACCCCTTCAAACCAATCTCCCTGCAAGAAGGTAATCGCTTTTTCCAAGCCGTAACGCTGCGCATTTTTTCGGGCCACGGTGAGGGCATCGTCAGAACGGTCTTCTGCAGAGAATCGGTGCCCCGGGCGTTCATGGGCCAGGGCGAGAATGATGGCTCCGGACCCGGTTCCAAGATCGAGTATATCAAGACTTATTCCTTCCGGTATAATATCCAGTGCGGCTTCGACCAGGCATTCTGTTTCAGGCCTTGGGATTAATACGTCCGGAGTGACTATTAAAGCAAGCGACCAAAATTCTTTTCCGCCGGTGATATAGGCAACCGGCTCATGGAGGATACGTCGTTGTATCAGAGACTTAAAGGTCTTAAGTTCTTGATCGCGAAGCGGCTTGTCATAGTGTGTGTAAAGCTCTATCCGTTTTAGATGAAGCGCGTGAGCGAGCAGTACTTCTGCATCGGTTCGAGGTTGGTCTATTCCATGGGATTGAAAATAGGCAGTGGTCCACCGAAGGGTTTTAATAATGGTCCATGTTTCATCCCCCATGAGTATCTTCCGTGTAACAGACAGTTGGCTTTGCCTTGAATAGTTTTTTGGGCATCAAGCAAAGCCAAGTCCTCTGAGGCGTGGATTCTTTACTTATCACGGATGGCTTCTGCCTGATAATGGGTTATAAGACTGTCGATGAGTTCTGCAAGATCCCCCTGCAGAATACTTTCCAGCTTGTACAGTGTTAGACCGATACGGTGATCAGTGACGCGGCCTTGAGAAAAGTTGTAGGTCCGGATCCGTTCGCTTCGATCACCGGTTCCGACCTGAGTCTTTCGGGTCTCCGATATCTTAGCATCCTGTTCTTGCTGCATTTTGTCCAACAGACGCGCCCGCAGGACCTTTAACGCTTTTGCCTTGTTCTTATGCTGCGATTTTTCATCCTGGCAAGTAACCACCAGGCCGGTAGGGATGTGGGTGATTCTTACTGCCGAGTCAGTGGTGTTGACGCTCTGGCCTCCGGGACCGGACGAGCGATAGACATCCACATT
>JAUVFC010000004.1 GCA_030594505.1 Desulfobacterales bacterium | reverse complement strand
TCCTGCTGAGCTGCCACTGTTTTATTGACCTCTATAATATTGTCTGCTTCAATCAACCTGTTTCCTGCAGTGGACGATCCAATTATCAAAAAGGCTTTTTCATTATTGTAAGTCACGCCTGTAACCTCACCGACCACAGAGGTAGTCACCGGGACACTGAAACCTTTTTCATTTCGCGCTTCAATCGCGCAGATATACTCTCCATCGCTGACAGTATCACCGTTATAGTCCGTTCCGTTCCAGTCAACAGCATACTCTCCCGGGTCCTTCCAGCCCGGGTAAAGCTGGCAGACCTTAAAACCGTCACTGTCGTAGATTCTGATAATCACCTCCGTTCGATTTCCCAGGGTATAATAGGAACCACCTGCTGTCTGGCCGTCGTTTACAATAATAGTTTTATTTTCACCGGACCTCACTGTCTTTCCTATATAATCGAGAACGTTTTCGTTTTGGGCATCGAGCGATTGTTGGATATTTGCAAGGGAATCATTCATGTTGAACATTTGTTCCAGACTGGAAAACTGTGCTAATTGCGCTGAGAAGTCCGTGCCGTCCAAAGGATTCAACGGGTCCTGATGTTGCAGTTGCGCCACCAAAAGCTGTAAAAATTGATTACGCCCCAACTTATCATCCTTTTTTGCGGAGCTTAGCCCCGAATCCGGTCCGGTCAGCCATTCTTCGGTTGCATAATTTGATTCAGGTATATACATTTTTCTTTTCCTTTCTTTGTATTGTTCGAGTCGTTGAGTCGGATATTAGTCCCCCACTTGACTACTTGACTACTTAACGAAGCCTGACTTATGCAATAAGATCCAGCACTGCATCCACACGAATCCTTGAGATGGCAGCCTCTATCTCTTCATCTCCATTTCCTATTCCGTTAAAAGTTGATGTGCCGCCCATGCGATGCCCTTTGCCATTATGCTCCTTCCGGGCATCTTTCATTGATTCCCCGAACTGATAGCTTGTATGGACATCCATCCTTTCCAGTTTAATGCCTTGCTCGACCAATGACTGTTTCAGCTCCTGAATATGCGACAAAAGGAGTTCTCTGGTCACTTGATTTTCAGCGGCAACATCCAGTTTCAACACGTTTCCTTTCATCACCATCTCCAACCTTACAGTCCCGAGATGAGGTGGTTTCAAGCGAAGCCTTATATGATCCTTGCCCTCCATAATAGACCGGGAAATCTGACGACTCACCTGACCTGCCATATATAGGGGAAGGCTGCGGGAGGACGACCCCGCGGGCTGTTGCGCAGTCTTTATCGATTCGGTGAAAGAACGATTTTCAGCGGCGTTGTGAGAAATGTTTATGTTTTTATTGTCACTCCGCATTGCTGCATGTTTCTTGTCATTGAATTCGTCGTCCAGTATCTTTAAAATTTTTTCAGCTTCCCCTCCCGTAGAGACAATACGTGGATCATTACTTCCTTTTTGTTTATTTTTTGATCCTAATAAATCGTCAATCAATTTCTGAGCTGTATGAGATTTCAATTGTAATTTTGAATCAGTTTCTTCAGAATCGACAATCACCTCTCCGATCAAATGCTTAATCGTTTTTTCGACATCCTGATTCGGCAAATGTGACCTTCTCGTTTTTGAAACAGCCCCTTCAAGCAATTGAACAAACCTGTCAAGAGATATAGCTCCGTTGACTTTCTCGTTTTCCTCGTCCATTCCCAGGTGCGAAAGCGCCTGTTTGATAGCTTCCGCCAACTCATCAGAAGGCGTTACCCGATGTAACGGGGAAGTATTCTTTGCAATACGTTTAAGACCCCGGAGAAAACTTCCCAGGTCAATATCTCCATTCTCTGTCCTTGCCTCTGACAGGACCTTTTTTAAATGCCGGGCGTTTATCCCCAACCGGCGAAGCGCCACTTCCAGATTAGGGATAGCAGAGGCTCCCAGCACAGGTTCTTTCTTCTTTCTCTCAACCGCAGTTCTCAGTTCGGAAAGTTTTGAAAAGAGTTCTAATACATTAATCTTTTTATTGGACCCCTCACCTGCATTCAAAAGTCCGTTTATTAATCTCTCTACATCCGATTTGGCAAACCCACAGCAATTTAGAAACTTCTTTAAGGAAGAAATCCCCTCATGGGAAATACACATCTTCTCTAACGGAACCCCGGTCCCCATTAAAAATTTCCTCAAGAGTTTTATGGATTCGTGACCTTTCGATCCTGTGTTGTCTGCCACATTCTCCGGTCTTGAGGCCTTTGGATTAAAACTTCCATTCATGACAGCTCTCATCCGCTCCAAAACCCGCGAAAATGTTTGGTCGGACCTGTTCGTGTTGTTCACACGTGCAAAGTCAGTATTAAGATTTTGTAATAGCGTATTCAGTTTTACCGGTTGAGCACTCAATTTCTTCTCCTTAAATGTTTACCACGGGCATCCCTTTGTTCCCCTTATTAAGCAACGTGCGTACCAAATTTTTATGTCTGCAATAAATGCAATAAAATCAATAGATTTTCCGAGATCATTGCTCCATGCCTTATCAGATCCCCGGTCATGAGGATAAAATTTTCCGGGCAAAAAAGAGGGGTACGGAAAATATTGCCCACTACATAAAGAAATTGAGGGATTGAGGGATTGAAGATTGTCGATTGAAGATTGATGATTGAAGATTGTCGATTGATGATTGAAGATTGGGCTGTCTTCCACAAATCGACAATCTTCAATAGTCAATCTTCAATTTTTAATGGTCAATGGATTGCGGTGAACTATTACAAATCGTTTTTATCTTTTTATTAAACGTTCACTAATCACAGCGGCCTTTTCCGGTGTGACATAGGAAAGTATTTTCCCTACCCTATCGCCTTTCATCTTGGAAAAAATCTCTATGACAATGTCTATATTGAGTTTCTCGATTAGTCCTGCCGCCTTTTTGGGAGTCATAGAGGTGTAGACTTTAATTAAATGCTTGATCTTTCGTTCATGCGCTTCGTTTTTTTTAGTGATTGTTTCTTTGATCTTATCCTGAAGTTTAGATAATTCTATCAGTTTTTTTTCTATTTCTTTTTCTAAAACAAGCAGTTGTTCACGTTTTCTTTGGATACGCCGTCGCTCTTTCTTTAATTCAATCCATTCTCTTTCAACAACAGCAGCGCTTATGGCATCTTTTTGTGGCTCTTGCCCCCCCTTTTTAAGGCTCGACTCAGTACTATCTTTTTTTGTTTTCCCTTGTTCCGCTGTTTCGGCGGCCACAGCGGTTTGGCTTTGGAAATATATCGGAAGCGTATCTTCTTTCGAACAGGCAAGGAACACGGTCAGGACGAGTTTTAACATCAAGAATGAAAGGAGCGCCCCAACGAAATAGAACTCTTTATATTTTTTGTTTTGCTTCATGAAGGGTTTCCTTATCAGGTCAAATTTCTTCGCAATACAACCAGTTCATCCACAGCCTTCTGTTCGAGCAAGTCACACTCCTCTGTATGCCTTGAATGCTTAATATCTTTTAAGCGCTCAAGAGACTTTTTTTTGATTGACGCGGCCTTTAGATCTTCTCTTTTCCGATCCCTACTCATAATCGATTCCTTCAAGTGTTGCTGTTCAGACTCGATATCACGATCTATCTTTTCTATATACAGCCTATAGATCTGGTAGGTGTGGACATTTATACCCTTTTTTTCTTCATATTCCAGCTCATTGGAAAAAGTCACACGAAGCGTTTTCAAAGAATCGATTTTCTCCCTGCAGTTTATGACCCCCTGTTCCGCTATAGCTAATTTAATTTGAGCTGTCTGTTCCAGATACCTTCTGTACCTGATAACCGGATCAAGCCTAAAATGAAATTTTTTCACTTACCTTAGCTCCACTTCGGTTTCGTCCGCCTCAGGCGAATTAACTGCCTTGCCATTCCCCACTCGACCACTCAACTACTCGGCTAAACTCGTCTGCCCGCTCTCTTTAAGCAGGCCGGTCAGACGATTTACACCTGCCTCAAACGAAACCTTTTGGGAGATATCCTGGCGTAAAAAGAGATTTATCTTGTCAATCATCTTTTTCGCATAATCGATTTTGGGATTACTCCCGTCAACATACGCCCCTATGGCGATTAAGTCCTCGGCATCCCTGTAAGTTGCCATTATATCAATGAGCTTTATATAATATTCCATGTGTTCCGGCTTAACCACATCTCTCATAACCCTGCTAACACTGGCAAGAACATCAATGGCGGGATAATGTCCCTGTTCAGCCAGCTTCCGGGATAGCACGATGTGGCCATCCACAACAGATCGAACAGCATCGCTAACGGGTTCATTCAGATCATCGCCTTCCACCAAAACTGTATATATTCCTGTAATACTCCCCTTTCCTTCCACATTTCCTGCTCGTTCCAAAAGCTTGGGAAGCTGTGAAAAGAATGAAGGTGTATATCCTTTCGCAGTGGGTGGTTCTCCCGCCGCCAATCCAACATCTCTCGACGACATAGCGAATCGCGTAATCGAATCCATTATAAGTAAAACATCAAGCCCCTGGTCCCTGAAATATTCTGCCAGGGTTGTGGCAAGATATGCTCCCCGCATTCTGACAAGGGGAGGAGAATCCGAAACAGCGGCCACAACAACCGATTTTTTCAACCCCTCTTTTCCAAGATCTTTTTCAACAAATTCTCTTACCTCACGACCCCGCTCACCAATTAAACCTATAACTGTGACATCAGCCCGCGTATGGCGGGCAATCATTCCCATCAATACACTCTTGCCCACTCCGGAACCCGACATAATAGCTATTCGTTGCCCTTTGCCTATCGTTATCAACGAATTTATCGCGCACACGCCGACATCTGCTACTTCGCGTATAGGACAGCGGTCCATGGGATTGATCGTCTTGCTGTAGAGAGGATAGCTGGAAGTGGATGCTATCGGACCAAGATCGTCAAGGGGGCTTCCCAGTCCATCTACTACTCGACCGACATATCCATCTCCCACGGAAACATACGGACGATCGCCCCGCACAGAGATACGGCTTCCGGGATTGATGCCTCGCATCTCCCCAAACGGCATAAGCACGATTCTATTGTCCCTGAAACCCACAACCTCGGCAGGAACTTCCTCACCATCACCATTCCGGATACTGCAGATACTCCCGATACTCATTCCAGGCCCATGCCCCTCAACTATAAGCCCTACAACCTTCTCAACCCTGCCTACAAGGGCTATAGGCTGGGAGGCCGTTACCGCATCAAGATAATCCTGCCAACGAATTTCAACGCTCAGAGGTTCCACCGAGACCTTCCTCAAAGGCTTTCCGAATGCTTTCGGAGATCTTGTCCAACTGTTGTTCCAAACGAGCGTCTATATCGCCAAAACGTGACTCCACGTAACATCCGCCGCGATTGATCGATGAATCGGAACTAATGGTGACCGATTTTAACCCGTCTATATTTTCAAAAAAATCGGGTTTTATCTCTTTTACATAATCAAAATCATCAGGGCTTACCCTGACTGTAATCTCACTCGGGTCAATCGCAAGCATCAGCGCCTTCAATATTGTTTCTCTGACCGCTCCGGAATTTATGGATACGGTTGAATCCACTACTTTTCTTGCAATACGATCGATTAATTGCAGTATCTCTTCTTCATGCTTTTTGACAATATTTCTTCCCGCATCTATAAGATTTTTTAATATTTCGTCTATATTTTCAAGCGCCTTTTCATTCTTTTTGGTCCCCATTTCCAGGCCATCTTTTTCTCCTTGGGCAAACCCTTTTTCATATGCTTCTTTTTCGATGTCAGCAGCTTTTCTTTTCGCCCTCTCAACAATTTTTTCAGGACTAAACCCATTCTCTCCACTACTGACAAAGGAGGTCATTTGAAATTCTTTTTCATGCTCATCTTCGCTTGAAAACTCAGAAGTAAATTCGCTTGACAAGTCCCTGGAGGCGGGCTTTTCTGATGCGGAATCAAACGATTCCAACTTAAATAATTCCCATTCCCCTTCTGCAGTGTGGTCAAATGCATTGTTATTAGACAAATACGTCCTCCTTACCCTTCCCGATGACGATCTTTCCTTCGACTTCAAGCTGCCGTGCTATATTGACAATGTTTTGTTGAGCGGCTTCTACCTCGCTCAATCTCGCCGGCCCCATAACCTCCATGTCCTCACGAAGCATTTCTGCCGCTCTTTCCGAAAGATTAGCAAAAATCTTATCTTTCATTTCATCTGAAGCGGTCTTAAGAGCAAGGAGCAACTGTTGGCTTTCAACGCTCTTCAGAATCTCTCTCATACCTCTATCATCTACCTTCATAATATCTTCAAATACAAACATTAACTGTCGTATTTCGTTTGACATGTCCTGTCTTTCTTCATCGATCTTCGACAAAATATTGTCCTCGGTATTTCTGTCTACCTTGTTCAATATCTCCACAACAGATTCCAATCCGTCGATATTCCCCAGGCTGGAGCTCCCTGCTTTGGCAATCTCTTTTTGCAAAACACTATCGATTTCATAGACGATTTCAGTGGGAACATGTGAAATCTCTGCAATCCGCATGGCAACATCCGGCTGTATGTCTTTGGGAAGTCCCACAAGAATATCCGCAGCCTTGTCGCTGTCAAGATGTGAAAGGATCAGGGCAATCGTCTGGGGATGTTCTCCCTGGATAAGTTCGATCACAATTTCCGCGTCCACCTTTTTCAAGGCGCTAAAAGGGACCTCTCTCTTCTTGTCACACAGTTCTTTCCATATTTTTTCCGCCCTTTCCTTGCTTACCGCTCCTTCAATGGCATTTTTAAGAAAAGATGCGCCATCTAATACCAATTGATCATGGTTATGATAATCCTTGTTAAATTCCTTGAGCACATGCGCCAACACACTCTGAGGGACATGAGTTATTTCCGTCATGCATTCGCCGATCTCTTTAATTTCCTTGACGCCAAGGTGTTTAAAAACCTCGCGGGCACATTCTTCACCTATCGCCATAAGCAAAATCGCCGCTTTTTGTGCACCGGTCAGGTCTTTTGCGGTTAGCTCATCACTCATTATTCGTTCAACCAACCCTTTAATAATTGTTTAGATCTTACAGGGTCATTTTTTGCTAATTGCGCCACCCTCTCTCTCAGCTTCGCTTCAGAACTGTCAGCAAGCAATTCCAATTCCTCCTCTTCGGCAGGGCCAGGCAATTGCTGCTGTTGTATGAATTCGGCAATCTTAACTTCCTTCATCGATTTCAGGAGTGGTCTTACCACAAACATGAATACTATAAACACTAATAATAAATTTATCGCCGTCCTGGCATATTGTTTAGCGTATGCCAGCCAATCAACAGACGGAGATTCGATCAAATCCGTTTCCGCAGACTTGGCAAAGGGGAATGAACTGACGGATATTTGATCCCCGCGGTCAGGATCATATCCTATAGCTTTACTGACAATCGTTTCAAATTCTTTTAGCTCCTCCGATGTCCTCGGGATATACTTTTTCCTCTCGGATCCGTCTTCCCCTTTTGCTATACGGTAAGTTCCGTCCAAAATCACTGCGACCGAAAGACGCGTCAAGGTTCCAAACGGTTTGCTCGTATGCCGGTTCAACCTGTTAATCTCATAATTTATGATTTCATTTACTTTTTCTTTCTTTGCTTTCTTTCCGGATTGCTGCGCATCTACATTCCCCCGCATAAGATTTACACCATGAGAAATCGAAGCAGCCTCCTCTGAACCCTGTTCAGATGATTCTACCTGGTGCTGTCTGCTTCTAACTACAGCGCTGTCCGGATCATATATCTCTTCACTGATCTCTGTTTTATCAAAGTCTATATCCGCACTAATACGCACGATTGCCTTGTCGCTGCCTACGACCGCCTCCAACATACTTTGAACCCTTTCGGCAATCGTTCTTTCAAGCTTTCGCTGATAATCAAGTTTGGCATCGGCAAGAAATCCGGTTTCACCTTCTCCCGCTCCTTTAAATAATGTCTTGCCGGTTGTGTCCACCACTGTAATATGTTCCGGAGTAAGGCCCTCTACCGCACTGGCCACAAGATGAACAATACTCGCTACTTTGTCAGGAGTTAAACTTGAACGTAGATTGAGAAGGACGGATGCTGACGGTGGCTTAGTATCTTCCACAAAAACAGATTCTTCCGGGCACACAATAATTATCCTGGAACGAATGACCTCGTTAAATTGATTGACGGTCCTCATCAATTCACCCTGGAGAGCCCTTTGATAATTTAGTCTTTGGACAAATTCCGTTGTGTTAAAATCGGTTTGGTCGAATATCTCAAATCCTACGCTTCCTCCCCTGGGAAGGCCATCGCCCGCCAGGGAAAGTCGCAGTTCATACACCTTATCGGCAGGGACCAACACCATGGAACCGTTTCCTTCCAACTTGAACGGGACTCTTTGTTCCTTTAGCTTGGATACTATATCACCGGCGTCTTCCGGAGGCAGATTTGTGTACAGCGGCTGGTAATCTATCTGATTGGCCCATATAAACATCATGACAAACCCGGCAACCACCAGAGCAACAACGCCTATCAAAGTCACTCTTTTTGCAACCGGCATTGCCTTAAAAACATTAAAAAATTGTTCGAAAAATGCATTCATATGGTAATGATTCCTTTTTTAGAACTGCATATGCATAATCTCTCTGTAGGCCTCTATTGCCTTGTTGCGGATCTGCAAAAGCAGGCGAAAAGAGATATCGGCTTTTTGTAGATCTAACATTGTTTCATGGATGCCTGTTTTGCCTTGCATAAGTTCTTCAGACGATTGATCAGCTTGAGCTTGCATATCACTCACACGATAAATCGCATTTTTGATTGCATCTGCAAACCCGTCGCCTTGCTGGTTCACCTTTTTGCCGGCTTGTTGCGCCACAGGATGAAGTTGATTGCTAATCCTTACAGGGTCCATAATTATCTCCTTTAATATCCATTGGTTATTGTCGATTGAAGATTGTCGATTGAAGATTGGTGGAAGACTGATCAATAGAATCTTCAATCTTCAATCGACAATCTTCAATCCTTTAGTCCCTTTACCTGCCAAGTTCAAGCGCCTTAAGCGCCATCCCTTTTGCGGCATTTATTGCTGCTACATTCGCTTCATAAGACCGCCTTGCGATTATCATATTAGTCATCTCAGCAATAAGGTCGATATTGGGCATCATTACGACTCCGGACCCATCTGCATCAGGATGGCTGGGATTGTAAACCTGCCTGAAAGGTCTTTTGATTTCCACAATGTCTGCTACGCGGACGCCACATCCAGATTCAGATTCAGACTGGGCGGCTAATACAGCATCAAAGTCTTCAACCGATTCCTGCTCCATAACCACAACTTTTCTTCTGTAGGGGCCGCCTTTTTCAGTACGGGTGGTATTTACATTCGCAAGATTCATTGAAATCACATTCATCCGGGTTCTCTGGGCGGTCAGGCCTGTTCCGCTAATATGCAATGAAGTTAAAAAATCCATAATTATCTTCCTCCCTCAATGATTGCATGTTTCAATCCAGCCAATTTTTTTAATAGTACCTCCACACCTGTCCTGTACATCAAGTTATTTTCTGCGAGTTTTGTCATCTCCTTATCAATATCTACCCAATTAAGACCATTTGAGGATTGGTCCGTGGCGACATCCACGTATACCGAATATTCATTAATACGACCGAAATGAAGCGGGTGGGTTTGAATCATTCCAACAGTCTTGTTATTCATTGCATTTCCCAGGGCCTCCTTGAAATCGATCTCCCTGGGCTTATAGCTGGGGGTGTCCATGTTGGCGATATTGCCGGCTATCAATGTGTGCCTCTTATTGAGAATATCCAGCGACTTTTCAAGGGTATTAAAAGTTCCTCCAAATATTTTATCTGTTGGCATAAGGGACTCCTTGATATAGACTTTCAGAAAAAAATTATGACCACATGTCTTTTAATTTGAAAGCAATATACATGCCTTCATGTTAAAATTTTCATCTGATCCCGATATTCATTTAACTTATTTCTTAATGTACGGACATTTATCCCTAAAATCTTTGCGGCATGGGTCCTGTTGCCGTTTGTCTGATCTAATGCATTAAAAATAAGTTGCTTTTCCATTTCCCGTAATGACCCCAGGGGCATAGACGATTTTTTTTGAGCGGTTTCAGTTTTTGGTTTTTCTGTTATGAACAGGTCCTCTTCTTCTATGAACTTACCTTTACAAAGGAGGACCGCCCTTTCTATCACATTTTCCAGCTCCCTTACATTTCCGCGCCAATACATACTCTTGAGTAATTGTATTGCCGTATCTGTCAAACCCTTGACACTTCTGCCGTCAATACGGTTATATTTCTCTATAAAATACTCGGCCAATACAATGACATCATCGCCTCTATCCTTAAGAGGCGGAATCTTTAATGGTATTACGTTCAGCCGATAATAAAGGTCTTCTCTGAAACTCTTTTCTTTTATAGCCGTTTCAATGTTCTGATTTGTGGTTGCAATTATTCTCACATCTGTCGAAACAGGCTTGTTCCCTCCGACTCTATCAATCTCTTCTTCCTGCAATACCCTGAGAAGCTTGGCTTGAAGATGAAGGGCCATTTCGGTTATCTCATCAAGGAGGATGGTTCCACCTTGTGCCAATTCAAACTTTCCCAATTTTCTGCTAATCGCCCCGGTAAACGCGCCTTTTTCATGACCAAAAAGTTCACTCTCCAATAGACCGTCGGGGAGAGCGGCACAATTTACAGCTACAAATGGTTTACTACATCTGGGGCTGTTTTTGTGAATTAAACGGGCAAAAAGTTCTTTGCCTGTCCCGCTGTCACCTTGAATCAAGACCGAAGCCTTACTGCTTGCAATGGTCTTGGCAAGATCCATAAGTTGGGTCATATTTTGATCTTTAGTCACTAAGCGGTACCTGTCCTGACTTACACCACTGACTTTCGTGCGGTCTGTCTCTCTCTCTAACACTTTTTCTATAATCTCTTTGATGGCCTCTATTGAAACCGGTTTCAGGAAAAAATCGAGTGCGCCGAGTCTCATCGCTTCTACCGAAGTCTCGACAGTACTGTGTCCCGATATAAAAACAACAGGAACATCCGATCCAGCCCCCTTAACCTCTCTCAACAGTTCTATTCCATTCATCTTCGGCATTTGGAAGTCGGTTATGATAAGGTTAAACCGCATCCTTTTTATTTTAACCAGTGCATCAATACCATCTTCAGCAACAACAACACTATATCCCAAATCTATGAGGGCATCATTCAGGGCCTCCCTGTCATCGCATTCATCTTCTACCAATAAAATCTTATAGGCGCTCATTACTCCCCAATCTTGCCTTTAATTGCTCACTTCAAATTCAGGAATTGCAAATTGTTTAAAATAAGATACCTTCAAGACTTGATGACTTCGTAAAAAGTTCAAAATATCACGCAAAGTCGCCAAGGACGCAAAATTTTTTCTTTAATAACAATATATTGTCTTTGCGCCTTTGCGTGAGAAAAAAGACTTTTTACGAAGTCATCAAGACCTTAATTTGCCAATTTTTCGGATTTTCCGTCGAATATCGATTTCCTTAATCTTTTCTGTAGCCATCTTACCCCACAGGGTATCCTGGTAAACCGATATCTTTTTGAGCAGATCCAGGGAATCCTCCACTTTCTTCAATCGCTGATAACATCCGGCAAGCCGGAACATCACCCCATGCTGTTCAGTCTCACCATCTTTTTCCTTCAGCTTTAAGGCTGATTCCAAGATGCCCGCAGCATTTATATTATCTCCAATTTTTATATATAGTTCTCCCAATTCTATATAAACGTCGTATAAATCTTCAAACGATTTCTGTTTTGTAAATAAAACAACTGCTTCTTTAAGCCATTTTATTGCTTCCTTATACTGCTCCATACCTTTTAGGGCTTCAGCGATACTTATAACAATATCTCCTCTTGCCAGTTCTTTATGATAACTTGGCAACGCAATCTTTAGATTTTTTTTCGCCTCATTGTATTTTTTTTCTTTTAATAAAATCTGACCGATCCGATAGTATGCGAGTGGAACATCTTTGTGGTCGGGATATTTCCGCACAAGATCCATAAATAATTTATATGCGTTTTTCTGATCCTGCGCTCTAAAGAAGGATTCGCCTAATCCAAATAAAAGCTCCGGGGGTCTGTTTTCTTCTAAAAAGAATTTGTCAGCCATTTGAAACATTGAAGATGCTGAATTATATAGGCGCAACTCCCTGCATGTCTCACCGACAATTAAAAAGATTTCAGGACTGTTGGAAATTTCGAGGATATCTTTGTCACGTTCATAGTAATTTATGACAGCTATATAATTTTGCTTCTCCGATTCCTTTTTTAATAATCCCTTGTATGAATCTTGCAAAATATCTTTTTCTAATGCCGTCTCGGGATATCTTTTAAGAATCTCTTTTATGGTATTAATGCTGGCTTCATATTCTCCATCATCCTGTTGCAGAAGAGCGATTTTCAACATTACAAACTGCGCCATTGGATTGTCGGCATATTTTTTAATAATATCTTCATATAGTTCATAAGGATTAAGATGGGGTTGATGGCTTTCTCCGCCTTTAGGAATTCTCAATATTGTTTCATCGTCTCCTTTTTGATATCTGCCCGCCAAGCGTATTGAACTGATTAGTGCGCCGTCTGACTCGGGATATTCTCTTATGACTAAATCATAAAACTTGTATGCGCTCTCTTTTGCTCCCAGTTCATAATAGGTATCAGCTACCCTGGCCAACGCGAGATGATTTGATTCAACATCGTGATGAAGATTGATCGCTCTTAGCAAAGTATCGCGTGCATCTCTGTATTGGCCGAGTTGGTAATAATTGTTTCCTATATACATCAAGATATCCGGATAGTTATATACGCTAACAGGATTGCTTTCAGAGATCTCTGTCCAAAGCGATAGTGACTTCTTAAAACGGTTCATATTAAAAAGCGCCTTGGCCATTTCCATCTTTGACTTTTCCCCAAAAAAAGTCTGCGGATATTGTTCTGCTAAAGATTGAAAAGCAGAAGCAGCTTTTTCCGGTTTGTTGATCCGGAGATAAATTTTGCCGATCTGAAATCGTGCCTCCGGAGTAACCTCGTCATCTTTATACCGGCGCCACAGAATATTATAATACGCTAACGCCTCATAGTAATTTTTCATTTTGGAATAAATGTTGGCGAGCATAAGGGTAGCCGCAGGGACATGCACAGAGTTGGGGAACTTTTGGATTGCGTTTTGATAATTTTTGGCGACCTCTGTAAAATGTTCGGATAAATTGTCTGAATAAAGCCGACGATAACATTCTGCTAATAAAAAAAACGCCTTCTCTATGTATTTACTCTCCGGATATTTCTCAACAAACTCTGAAATGATTTTAATTCCTTCTTCCCACTGATCTTTTTTACATGCCTCGGCTGCGTCACCGAAAAGTGCGGCATCCGGCTCCACATCGTTATCAGCGACAGTTAAAAGTCGAAATAAAAATGCTGCCTCTGCAGGCAGATGAATCTTTTCAGTTGTCTCTTCTTGAATATGGGTTAATGTCTGTGCTTCAATATATTCCCCATTTTTTTCGGTCGATTCTTCCGCTCTTGCACTCTTTTGATCTTCCGGATCAATCTTTTTCCATATCGCTATAATAAGGTTAAGATTTTTCTCATCAAATCGATGTGTGATATTCGTTGCAAGTGCATCAAGTGGAACATTTATACATATGACACCGTTGGATCTCCAGGCAGGTGTTACCTCGCCAACTAATTCATCGCAAATATCTTTAAAACGTAACAGATCTGAAAATCGAGAACTTTTAAAGGCGATCACCACTTCCTTTTTTTCAATCCTGATCACCTTATAGATAGGGCGTCTGCTCACCTTTACAACCATCACTGAGGCATTTGGATAGGATTTCAACATTACCTGCTGAATTATTGAAATCCTCTCAGCATATGTATGGCAAGGAAGCAATAACAGAGGAAGAATCGAAAAAAGGAATAGAATGAGATACCTTTTGCCTGCTGAATTCCCCATAATCCGAATTGGACGAGCAATTAGTGTGCCAAGCGCATGGCAAACCGGAAGGCCCCCTCTTCCCTGGCCGACTTCGCAGCCCACTCAAGGCCATATAGTCGCGTTGGCTACAACGGCTGAATTGTGAGAGGGTTGGGGTAAGGATGAACAAAATGGAAGACGGAAAAGACTTCTTACGAATTTATCAAGATTGTCATGATTTTGACATTGTCAGCTTAGGAGGCTGTCCGAGAATTCTGTCCGTAACGAAAAAGAGTGAGAACGAGACAAAATTTTCGCAAATTTGAGGAGAATAGCAGGCCTATTTGACGAAAAATTGCGGGAATTTGGGCCGTTTCTCACGCTTTTGCAGTAGGATCAGAATTCTCGGACAGCCTCATTAGGCTCGTTCGGACAATATTTTTTTTCTTAATCTTTTCTACCAGTGTGGTACGGTTAATGTTAAGTAATTCCGCTGCTTTTTTTTTGACCCAGTTCGTCCTGTTCAAGGCTTGAAGAATTAACAGTCTTTCATATTTATCCACTGCGGCGCTGAAGGGAATCCCTTCAGCAGGAATGGTCATTTCAAACGTGTGGACTTTTTTTTTGTTTTCCCGCATACTTTCAGGAAGATCTTCTATATCTATTTCTTCATGATCCGAAAGGATCACGAGTCGTTCCACCAAATTTTCAAGTTCCCTGACATTGCCAGGCCAATCATATTGCAGAATAGCACTGACCGGCTCCGGACTAAACCCTTTAATATTTTTGTTTTTTATTTTATTAAACTTTTCAAGGAAAAAATCTAAAAATAGCGGGATATCTGATTTCCTCTCTATTAAGGACGGAACCCGAATCGGGATAACATTTAAGCGATAATAAAGATCCTCTCGAAAAGTTCCCTTTTTAATCGCTTCTTTTAAGTCCGTATTTGTTGCTGCAATGACCCGTATATCCACATAAAGTGTCTTGACGCTCCCAACACGCTCAAATTTTTGCTCCTGAAGTACACGCAACAACTTAACCTGCAAATTGGGACTCATGTCCCCTATTTCATCCAAAAATATGGTGCCGCCATTGGCCAACTCAAAACGCCCGATACGGGCCTTATGCGCGCTGGTAAAAGCCCCTTTTTCATGCCCGAAAAGTTCGCTCTCCAGCAGTGCCTCCGGAATAGCGCCACAATTGATCGTGACCATCGGTTTTTTTCTTCTGCTGCTATTATAGTGAATCGCCCTGGCCACCAATTCTTTTCCGGTACCGCTCGCGCCGGTAATCAATACGGTGCTGTCGGTATCTGCCACCTTTTCTATGAGTTCAAAAACCTTTTGAATCGCCGGACTCTTACCGACAAAATTTTCAAATCGGTATTTCTGTCTCAGCTGATTTTTTAAAAGTATATTTTCACGTTCAAGATCTTGATACCGAAGCGCTTTTTCGACAATCATCAAAATTTCATCGGATTTCAAGGGCTTGGCCACATAATCAAATGCTCCCATTTTAATGGCTTCTACAGACCCCTTAATCGTGCCATAACCGGTCAAAATAATACAGAGAGTGTCAGGAAATTTTGCAACAATATGCTTTAACACCCCCATTCCGTCGACTTCCGGCATATTAAGATCCGTGATAACCAGGTCGTAAAAATTATATTCTAATGCCTCGATAGCTACCCGGCCATTGATGGCGCTTTCGACCTCATAACCACCGTCTTGCAACACGTCACTTATAATTTCTAATATCTCAGGATCATCATCTACAACCAAGATCTTTTGCATATTTCAGGCACCATTTAATCGGAACACGTGCTGTTAAATTAGCCACGCCCCGGCGGGACATGTAGCGCAGAACTTTAGCTCTGCCATTATGATGCCCCGCTTTAGCGGGACACTACGTTTAAAAAAAGAAACCCCCTACGCAATTAAATTAATTAATATAGACCGGTAACTTTTTCTGGAATCGTTTGAAGACTTTTTGCAATATCTTCTTTTTTTAAAATTATAGTATAGTCGGATATAAATCAAGAAAAAATAAAAATTGGGGGATTGGGGGATTCAGGAATTGGGGAATAATGACCAATGACTAAGTCATCAAATATAATCTCCCCGATGAAACTTAAAAATTTCAATATTAGCAGTAACTGCAATATCATTTGCAAGTCTTAACAGTTTTTCGTCATGCTCAACCATATCGTTGGTCTTGCTTTTCAGGAAATTCACCTCCTTTTCCATGCGTGTAATTACACCTTCTATATTTTTCAAACTTCTTTGAGGGTTAGCAAGAGATTTAGAATAGTTGTCCAGAATATCCACAACGGTATCGGCCTGTTGTAAGACATTGCACCGGGGATCGGATACGTTCAATAGAGAAACCGGTGACACACTGTTAATCGGGACGGCTTTCTCTGTCAACCCGGCCTCTTTGGCGTCCACAACAGTATTCAAAACCTGTTCAAAGGACTTTTTCCCCTCTGTCTTTTTAGGACAGGAAAATTTTGCCGGGTTAAGAGAATCTATTATCTTTTTTATATCCATATCTAATTTTACCCCCACTAAATATTAGCCTTAAATATAAAATAGTTACTTGCCATCTATAGCGTCGAAGCTATTCTTAACTATTAAGCAATGCAAGATCTCAGCCAAAAAATTTAGAGGGTAAATTTTGCTGACTTCGTAAAAAGTCATCCGTTCTTTGTCATTCCCCGAATACCTTTTTCAGCTTCTCGGAAATAGTATCTGCTGTAAAAGGCTTTACAATATAATTGCTGACACCGGCCTGGACCGCTTCTACAATATTCTGTTTTTGCGCCTCTGCTGTAATCATCAAAAAAGGGGTATCCTTTAACTCGCTGTCAGCCTTCATCTGTTTCAACATATCCAGACCGGAGACCTTTGGCATATTCCAATCACATAAAACCAAATCGATTTTATCACTTTTCAAAATTTCAAGGGCTGTCGAACCATCATCAGCCTCTATAATATTTGAAAAACCGATTTGCTTCAGGATATTTTTTACAATTCGACGCATAGTGGCAAAATCATCCACTATTAAGATTTTCATTGAAAGATCCATACCAAGTACCCTCCTCATTACGCTAATAAAAATTTATTTATGTTTCGTCAAAACAGACCTCTATTGTAAAAGAGCCATCCGCTGTATTAAACGGTATAGCAATCATCGGACCACGCGAAGCATGTGATATAACATGATTTTTACCTACGATTACCGTAGGAATAGCTGCATCGAATTTATACCCTATTTCATCCAGCATCTTCCGTGCCTGCCCTGAAATCATATTGGTCAATTCACCAACAGCATCTTTAATATCATCATTGAGAGAATCGTATTCCTCACCCAGCATGCTGGAAACAATCTTTACGATACACATCTCGGTAAAGCTAATAGACACACTGGCATTTTTTTCGCCAATCAGGCCGATAACTCCTGAAACGTCTCCTGTAGCAACATTTTCCTTTTTCAGATACGGCTTGCCGGCTTCCGCTTTGGTAAAAGCCATGGTTTCGAGCACTTCAACTGTTGCCGAAATAAAAGGATTAATAAGCTTTACATCCATTCTTTCACACCGCTCCGTTGTTTGTCATTAAAATAGATCCCCAACTTCACACGCCATCTATAAAACTGTTTACAATTACTTGCGTAATGCGGTCCAGGTCGACCACCTTGTCCACACCCCCCAATTTTATGGCCTCTCTGGGCATACCGAATACAACACAAGATGCCTCATCTTGAGCAATGGTACTTGCACCGGATCTATTCATCTGCAACATTCCATTAGCGCCATCTGATCCCATTCCGGTAAGGATGACCCCTACTGCGTTTGCTCCTGCATATTCGGCGACAGAATTGAAGAGAACATCAGCAGACGGTCTCTGGCGACATACCATAGGTCCGTTTTTGATTAACACATAATACCGGGCGCCACTTCTTTTTAATATCATATGATAATTCCCCGGCGCTATCAATGCCCTTCCCTGCAAAACCGTATCACCGTCTTCCGCCTCTTTTACACTAATCTGACACAGGCTGTTAAGCCGTTCCGCAAATGCGGTGGTAAAATTAGGAGGCATATGCTGTACAACGAGTATACCGGGAATACTGTAAGGCAATTTCGTCAAAACCTTCTTTAACGCCTCTGTACCTCCCGTAGATGCCCCGATTGCAATCACCTTATTACTGGTTTGTTGCAACGCCTTGCTTGCCACAACCACACATTCATCACTTGGGGGTGAAGACCGGTCATCTTTTACCCTTTGGATTTTTGCGTGAACCGCCGCCCTGATCTTGCCGGCAAGCTGACAACTCATGTCCCCAACAGAATACGATGATCCAGGCTTGGCAAGGACCTCGACAGCGCCGCATTCGATTGCTTCCAGGGCCAGCTTTCCGCCCCTGGGTGTCAAAGAACTTACTATAATAACAGGAATCGGATAATATTTCATCAACTTTTTTAAAAAAGTAACCCCATCCATGCGGGGCATTTCAATATCAAGGGTAATAACATCCGGCTTTAATTTAACAATCTTGTCTCTGGCGACATAAGGATCAGGGGCTGTTCCGACTATCTTTATCCCTTTCTCTTTTGAAAGCTCTTCAGAGAAAATCTTTCGAACGATAGCCGAATCATCTACTATTAAAACCTTTATATCGCTCATCCATGTATATCCTTGATACACACCCCGCAAAACTCGTTATCAACATTAAACGACAGTCCCCCACAAAAATCCCTTGCAGTCTCTTCTCCGGGAAATCTTCTACATTTTTCCACTTCCGGGACACCGAGAGAAACATGGTCTCTATTACCCAACTTCATTAAAAAATTCCCGCCTATGACGTTAACAGCCTCCCTGAATACATCCGCAATCTCAGACTCATCGACCGGGCCAACGTGTCCGAGAAAATTCTTTGCCATGGCCTCGGCTAACTTTTCAGATCCCAATAAAATCAGTAACCATTTATTATCATTAAGACGAAGTGTTGACTTGAAATAATCTTTTGGCATGTCAGGGAGATCCTTTTCATTTTCAACGACTTCCGGGAAAAGGAAAAACATTGTTTCAAACACGCTAAAAATCACTTCCTTCAAGGTTTGGAGCATCTTCTCCCTCTCCATACGGTTCCCCCAGTATCTCTACCATGACCTTTCTGATCTCTTCAGGTTTAAATGGCTTTGTAATGTATCCCCTGGCTCCCATCTTACGAGTTTCTTCGATCCCTTCATCTCTTCCTTCTGTTGTAATAAAGATAACCGGTATGGACGACATTATTGGATGTTTTAACACCTCTTTAAAAAAGGAGATGCCATCCATGACCGGCATATGAATATCAGTAAGTATTATATCTGCCCAGTTTTTCTCAAGTACTGACAGCGCATCCTTGCCATTGGCGGCTTCAAAATACTCTCCAACGTCAAACCCCGACATTAGAATAACCTTTTTAACAACCAAACGTATAGAGGGAGAATCATCTACTATCAAAACATTATAAGCCATAGACCAACCACTTCAGCCTTACACTAAAAGGTTCTGTATATCTATCACAGAACAATCTCTCTTCTTGCTGAAACCTTAAGTGTTACCGTGCCCGTTTTAATATTCAAGGATATTGTTCTATTGACGTTTCCCCCTATATCTTCACTTTCAATCATGACATTATTCCGCCAGAGCATCTTTCTTAAAGCAACATAATTTCTCTTGCCTATATCGAAAATCCCTGTCGGATTCATAAGCTGGGAACCGCCTGCCACCTTTACAATCATACGGTTCTTTTTTGCTCCGAGTTTAAAACAGGATTTAAACAGCATCGGAATCGCCGTATCGGCAAACATCAACGGTTTATTTTTTGCTTTCTCTTTATCCAGACTGGAATTCGGCAACATATAATGAAGTA
>JAUVFC010000109.1 GCA_030594505.1 Desulfobacterales bacterium | reverse complement strand
CCAATTACAATAAAGTTTTGTTTGCGCATAACTTCTTCTCCTCCTGATTTTTGTTTTATTATTGACGGCTCAATGTCATTAACTTAAGGATTCCTTTAAAGTCCACCTTTGAAATCGGTCTTTTTACCGGCTTTCATCTGATAAGTTTGCTTAGGCATTTAAAATATAATTAGATATATCTAATGTACCAGTTAAAAAAAACCGTTACTATTTAGCCACGAATGAACACGAATTTACACAAATAGAGCAAAATCATTCTATCATATCCTATGGTTTAATGATTATTCTGTAATGATTCCCATATTAATAATTAGATGCTATAACATAAGTTAGATTTTTCTAACTAAAAAGGAAATGTTTGTCAACCTTTTTTGATTTAATCCCAAATAACCTTCTTGCCATACTATTGAGCAGGTAGAATAGGTCAGATCGTCAAAAATAAAAGAAACCTATGTGCGTGCTCAAAGTTTTCGTGCCATAGGTATGCCTCAATCAGGACATTTCATCTCAGTGCACGGGATGCCAGTGACATGTTTCACTCCCTTTTTGCATTATCAGCCGAACCGCTCAGTACGGACCCGTATGCTGCGTGGTGTGGGAGGGGCGCCCTGTGAAGGGTTATAAATTTGTTCCTAAAAATAATATTCCGAGTGTCATTAACAATAGACCAGAAAATACTTCAATGCCAAATTCAATAAGAACTGTCCGTTTACTGTTTTTTGAAATTGCGGTAAGTGAGGCGACTTTTCCTGATATGGTGATTAATACAACAATTGATACTGTAAGTGCCATTCCGATTGAAATGGTTATCCCTAATATTATCCCAAGGGCAATTAGATCCATTGATAATGTAAAGAGCATAACCATCACAACGCCGGGGCAGGGAATACTGCCAACAACAAGCGCTAACAGAACAGGATTAGTGTATTCCCCGGATTTAAAAGTTTCATACGTGTGCTGTTTTTGGTCATTTTTTTTTATCAATTTGTAAATGCTGTGTATAAAAATGCCAAGGCCAAAACAGGCGATGATGCTGTAACTGATGACCTGGGTTATGTTTGTGACGGTTTCAAGGTTTTTGATAATGTTTGTTTTTAGAATAAAGCGTATAACGAGCACAAAAATAATACCTGAAGCGCCGTGAAACAGGGCCATGCAATTACTGAACAGCAGACCCTGGATATATGAAGGCCGTTGTGACAATACGTAAGATAAGGCAATGGCCTTCCCATGACCAGGGCCGGCAGCGTGGATTACTCCGTATGCAAATGCGGCCATAATAAGCAACAATAATGGTTTTATGCTGCCTGTCGATTCAGCCTGCTGGACAAGTGAAGACATTTTTGCTTTTAATTTTTGCTGCCATATAATTATTTTCGCAAAAAATTTATTGCTAATAACAGGCATGGATGCAGCATGCTGATTTTCCGGCTTTGTTGTAAAAGGATTGTGGGCACTTGCCAAAGGGGCAATCAAAAAAGTTAACAATAAAATTAGAAAGATTACAGATTGTTTCATTGTTTTGTCCGAAAATCTAAAAATAGCGCCCATGGATTGAACTGTCCGTAGTATATTGATGTTGACTTATCTTCTTTAATAGCCGTTTTTACTTTAAAGGATTCAGAATTATCTAATGATACTGAACCGTTATTCGCAAAGAAAATAGCGCTGTAATACGATGGATCATATGAGGCAACAGTAACATGTTTAAAGTTACTTGTGGCCGTAACATGACAAGGGATAAAAAACTTGTAAACTAATTTTTTATCATGAAACTCAGCTGAAAAATCTTGAATAAACTTAACATCAAAAAGTTTCCCATCAATTTTCACAAAAGTAAAGTAATTGTAGTTGGATACATATGAAAAAGCCTCTTTTTTTATTAGTGCCACTTCACTTTTTTCTAAAACTTCGTTTTGGTTTTTGTCATAATCTCCAGCTATCATGCTGGCAAACATATCATCAAACGTCCAGTAAATGTTGAAGCCTGCAAGCCCTTGATCATCAAAAACTACTTTTATCCTTTGAGCAATAAAGACATGCGGGTGTGACAAAGCAACACTGCAAAATATTGCCAGAAGGATAATGGATATGGTGAATATAATAGTTATTTTTTTTCGCATAATAATATTTCTACTTTTCTGTGGCGCAGAACGTCCGGAATAAGGCCGTTGTTATCTGATTTTTTATTTAATTGATCGCATTGTATTGATAAGTTCCGCCTTACGTTGGCAGCCGTCGAGAGTGGTGAAGTAGTCGGACACTCATTATACCGCATCCACATATATGGAATCGGCTTCAACCGGGCCAAGATAGATATGAAATCCGTCTTTGGTCTCTATGGCGAGATGGCCTTTTGGACCATACCCAATTCGTTTGCCCTCCTCTATTCCTATCAGAATCAGGGATGTCCCCGGTTTGATTCCTAAATTCGTCAGATACCTCTGGGCACGAGTTCCTCCGAGCAGTTTACTCACTTTAAATTCCTTCCGGACCCTGGCCGATGTAAATTGAGCTTCCTGGTTTTCAGTCACACCCCAGATTTTCGAAGCTATCCCTTCCTGTAGATGGAGATGCCTTTTCTTGTCTAAGACCGCCACATATTCCATCGGAGGCAGCTTGCGCAAGAACTTTATGCGATCTCCGATTTTCAGCCCGAGTGTCTCCAGGGTCTCATGTAGTTTGGGCCCCCCTGACAACGCTTCGATCTTGCCTTCCTCCTTTGAGTTCATCCCGGAAAGAGGTGTCTTGCTGCCATCGGCCCTTGTTACGATAATCTTGGCGCTCATTCCCCCGCCGAGTACAACGTTTGTTTTCTCGCCCCGCACGCGGACTGACTGACGCTCGATTTCTTGTTTCGGAAACTTGACAAACGTTGATCCTGGCGACAACCCGATTCTGTTCAGGTCTTTTTCGAGTTTGCTGTCCATGACCCGGACCAAGCGCAGGATGTCACCTGCGTGAGCTTCTTCAACAGTCATCATTTTGTCGATCCCCCGTTCCAAAAACTGTTTTCAATTGCGCCACTAAGGGCTCGGTCATCTCCCTTTGTCAGGATTGTTCTATCCTCGGCTTGATATGGATGTGGCTTTAAGAGCGTAGCCAAGAAGCCCGATCGTGCTGCAGTTATGTATAAGCGCTGCCGTAAGCGGTGACACAAATCCGAACACCGCAAGGAGTAAAGCAAAGGAGTTGATGCTCAGGGTCATGTAAAAATTGTTTCTTATAACAGACATGACCTTCTGAGAAACCTCACGGGAAAAGGCAAGAGACGTCAGATCTTCGTTAAGTAATATCACATGTGCCGATTCTTTGGCAAGATCAGCGCCACCGGGCATGGAAATTCCAACGTCCGCCTTGACAAGGGCGGGCGCATCGTTGGCGCCATCCCCAACAAAAGCCACAACATGACCCTGCTTCTGCAACTGCTCGATGATATCACCTTTGTCTTCGGGCAGAAGCTTCCAGTGGATTTCATCAATACCCAGCTTCCGGGCCAGGATCTCGGCGCTTTCTTTTTGATCGCCGGTCAGCATAATGAGCCGTTTCACTCCTGCCGCTTTGAGCCTCTTTAGCGCTGCGGCAGCCTCAGGCCGAATAATATCGCGAACCGCTATCAGACCGATGAGCTTCTCCTCTTTGGCCACATAAAGCAGGCTCTTTCCCTGGGATCGCAGTTTCCCGGCGCCGGCCTCGCTCACGGAGCAATCGATCCCTTCGACTTCAGCGAGAAAATGAAAATTGCCCACCAGCACATTAAACGAATTGACAAATGCCGAGACCCCATGCGCAACAATAAAATCGCATTCGGACGCCCGGGAAACCGTTATCTTGCGACGGGCCGCTTCTTCGAGTATCGCTGTAGCCGCAGGATGGCGATAATGGGCTTCTGCCGCGGCTGCCAGGCTGAGAACCTCTTTTGCTGTGCCGCCATTGAATGAAATGACATCCGTGACCTCAGGAGATCCTTTTGTCAGGGTTCCGGTCTTGTCGAAAATAAATGTATCCGCTTTGGCGACGGCCTCGAGTGCAGGCGCACCCTTGATGATGACACCCCCCTGGGCCGCTGAGTTCATACCGGTTTTTACGGCCACGGGGCTCACGAGTTTCAATGCACAGGAGTAATCCACGGTCAGTACGGCTGATGCCCTGCGGAAGTCGCCTGTGACTGCGAAGATGGCGATACCCATCCCAAAGGTGAGGGGGACAAGACGATCCGCAAGGGCCGAGGACTCGGTTTGAATGATCGACTTGTTGTTCAGCGATTTTTCTATATACTGACTGATCTTGGCGGTTGTGGCTTCAGCCCCGACCCGGGTGGCCCGGATTTTGATACGACCCTCTTCAATAAATGTTCCTGAAAAGACCTCGTCACCGACAGTGGTGTCCACCGGCAAGGGCTCCCCTGTAATGGAGGCCTGGTTGACGGCAGCAGCGCCTTCCGCCACAACACCGTCCACAGGAATGAGTTCGCCGTGCCCGCAGATAACGATATCGCCAATACGCACATCCCTGACCGGGATTTCTGTCTCAACTCCATCCACCTCGATCCAGACCATTTCCGCTTCGTGCTTGTAAAGACTCAGGAGAAGCCTGTTGGACCTGTACTCGGTAAGGCCTTCGAGATACTCGCCAAAGGTCAGCAGCAGAACAATGGCGTTGCCTGCAAAATAGTCTCTTCTCAGCAGGGTAAAGGCAACCGCGCTGGCATCAAGAATGTCAACTGTGATCTTTCCGGCAAAGAGGCTCTTGATCCCTTTCGATATGATCGGAGCGGCCGTAATCCAGGACAGGATCGCCTTCAGCCGCCAGGGGAGAAAAAATGTAGCGAGAAGGACTGCGCCGACCTTGAAGGTGTTCGTAAGATCCGGCGGATTAGACAGATCGTATCGGGTGCAAAAAAATTCCCGGGGCGGATTCTCCAGAATCTCAAGGATACTTGTCCGGGTATCCGGCTCGTCCTCGTACGTAACCACGATAGATCCCGCCACCTTGTTTAAACGCACAGTTTCCACCCCCGGCAGTCCCTCAAGATAGGCCTCAAGATAACGAGTGTCGAGATAGGGATCACTGAGAGAGGGGCTGAGAATTCGAATTCTTCCCGGAATTTCATGGGCAATCTCGAATCGGTTTCCCCTGGTGGTTTCTATGGCTTTCATTGGTTTTGTTCCTCTTTATCTACTCCTTAAGTTTTCTGCCGCACTCATGTATGCACTTCACCAACTGCCGGGCAAAGAGCCAATCCTCTCGGCTTCCCTGGCCCGGACGGGGCAAGTATATCTCAAGCCCCACGTAGTGATAATGGCGTCCTTCCCAAACTGCTTCCGGTATAAAGGTCTTGCAAGACAGGTAACTCAGATCTGCAAATTTTGGACGTGCGGCCATATCTTTGACGATTTTCAGCAGGCGGACTTTTTCCGATAGCAGGAAAAGCCTGTTTTGCAAGACGCTATTCAGGCAGTCAAGGACGGAGGTCTCCTTACAGAATACGTCCGCGCAACAACCCGCCTGGTTGACCCCTGCATGCAGGTCTATTGCAAGGCTGTAATTTCCCTGAATCTGCATGTGCGTCTGGAGATAAAGCTCCCGGAGAAAGGTGTCGTAGTAGAAGATATTGCCGTAAAGGAACCGGTCATTGGAGAGTCCGTGTTCAATACGCAACACATCGATTCCCAGCTCTCTCGCGCCTTCCGCAACCCTTTCCCCCAAACGGAGTTCCTCTACGTGCACGCCAATAATGAGGAGTGTTTTTCCCATTCCTGAAGCATCCCCTGAATTCTATGCCCTTGCCGCGCCAAGAATCTCGGGTTTAGCTTTTCTTTCTCTCTGGCCCAGATGTCTCATGACGAACACCACCACAGCAAAAATGCCGATCATGATGCCAATCCAGGACAAAGAGGAGCCTGGATGGCGGCCTATTGTACCAAGCTGATAGAATAATACGGCGGCCGTGTATGCCAGGCCGGTCGTCCAGGCGCCGATAAAGAGAGACCACTTGAGATTGGTCTCGCGATAGACGGCAGCTATCGCGGCCACGCACGGGAAATAGAGCAAGACAAAAAGAAGATAGGCAAAGGCCCCGATTTTGCCGTCAAACAACTTGGACATGGAGCCGAAAACGCCGGTGTTCACTCCCT
>JAUVFC010000010.1 GCA_030594505.1 Desulfobacterales bacterium | reverse complement strand
TCGCAAGCCAATCCTCAAATGTCCTAAGCTCTCCAAAAGATACCGGATGCGTACATTCTAACTCTGTAAAAAGTCCTCAATGCGCTTGATTGGAGGTAAAAAGTATGCCAAATGTGTACAAAGAAAGAGACGCGGTAAATCTTCAAGACGTACTGAGGCGTAATCTAATTGTGCTTGAATCCTTGGCTGAGGAAAAGGGCATAGAAGTAGAGGCACAAATAGTCGATGCTCCCCTTTTAGTCAAAGGGAATCCTCAAAAGTTGGGCAGGGTCCTCAACAATCTGTTCTCAAACGCTGTTAAATATAACAGGGCCGGAGGAAAGATTACGCTTGTAGTCGGTCTTGAAAACAAAAACAAAGTGCGTGTTTCAGTATGGTTGAATCGCACGGTGGGTTGGTCGGTTGTCTGTTGAGAACAAACTCATTTAACATTATTCTCGACCTTATTTGCCCCTCCTTATAGGTTTCTCCAGGAATCAATTTTGGTGGCGTCGTAAAAAGTCCAATCTACTGCGTTGTAGTGGTTTTTCAGGCACTCGACATACAGATTATTTGACGAAAACTTGCGGAAATTTGGGCCGTTTCTCACTCTTTTGCAGTAGGATCATAATTCTCGGACAGCCTCTTATTTCTTTTTTATCGAAACAAGTATCCCGGTATCACGGAATATCTTTGCAATCCCAAAGAAGATTACTAAAAATTCCAACCTTCCAAGAAACATCCCAAACATTTCGGTCCAGAGAATAAGATGGGGGGTATCAGCATTTGTTATCCCCGTGGAAAGTCCCACTGTGCCAAGGGCGGAAGCAAATTCAAAAAGAGATTCTCCGAGAGAGTACCCTGCCGCCAAAAAAATCAAGACTCCTACAACAAAGGTAACAAGATAAAGAAATACGAAATTAGCTACCTGGCGAATATGCCTATCATCAACATAAAACTTATTTCCTCCCCGCCAGACATAGTTTTTGACTACCGCGCTTTTAGGCAAAAAATGATCACGAATATTCCAAAAAAGGGATTTTCCCAATAAATATATCCTGTACTGTTTAACGCCTCCTGCCGTTGAACACGTACCCCCGCCGATTATCATCAATAAAACCAGTATGAAAATACCTAAGTTTGACCAATTCTTAAATTCTACAATGGCATATCCTGTTGTGCTTAAAGCAGAGACAACCTGAAATGTCGCTGCTCTTAATGACTCACTAAAATTTACATAACTCAACGTAGTTACAAGATACAATACCACCGGGATGGCAACCGCTAAAACAAGAATAAATAAACGCGATTCCCCGGTGCGCAACGCATCTTTGAATCTAAGCCTTAATAGAAGATAATGTGTAGCAAAGCTCGTTGCGCCAAGCAGCATTAAAACAATTGTTATTACCTCTATGGAAAGGTTATGCCAATGTCCGATGCTCTCAGGCACAGTAGAGAATCCCCCTGTTGACAGGGCGCAAAAGGAGTGGTTGATTGCATCAAATATCGGCATCCCCGCAAGAATATAAGCTATGACCCCAAAGAGCGTATATACGGAATATATAAGCATCACCATCTTAGCAGATGAGCTGATATTAGGCAGTAACTGTTCCCCACGACCCTCGGCCTGATATAACCCTACACCATAGGGCCCTATAATTGCGGAAATCATTATAATGGCAAGGCCGCCGCCTCCGCAAAACTGCAACATGCTGCGCCAAAGAAGGACAGGCCTTGAGGTCTCCGAGACATCTATCACGGATAGACCTGTTGTTGTCCAACCGCTTACGGATTCAAAAAGGGCCTTGATAGGGGGTAACTCAGACTCTATAAGGAAAGGTATTGAGGAAATAAGGCATACATAACTCCAACTTAAAACTACAACCACCGCCCCATCCTGGAGGGTCAGACTGCCTGACTCTTTTCCTCTGAAAAATAGCCATAGTACTATGCCTAATCCTGATGAAAAAACTGAGGGGATAACAAAGGCGGATGTATTTACTATTTCATCAGGATAAAAGAATAAGGTTAAAAGGGGGGCAAGTAAAAGAACTCCGATAAAAATAGATATGAGTCCGAAAAAAGAGAAGATAGCACGATATTTCTTCTTTATAATGCTATCTAATCTGGATGGTTCCATACAATAGCTATTTTTCCCCTGTCAATAATCTTAGCACTTTTTCATATTCATCGGGCATAGTAATCAGGACCAACTTGTCGCCTTCTTCAAGGATAGTAAACCCCCTTGGAATAATCGGAGTATCCTTCCTGATAACGCAGGCCAATAGCGCCCCTTTTGGGAAATCTATGTCTTTTAACGGCGTACCCAGGACAGGAGACTTGTACGTTAACTCAACCTCCGTGACATTAATTTTGCCTTCCGCCAATGGTATGAGATTCGTTATCTCTTCAAACTCGATTTTCTCCTCGATTATCTTTGATACAACCTCAACTGTGGACAGAGCAAGCTTAATACCCAGTTTTTTGAATATCTCCACATTTTCGGGGTTGTTTACAAGTGCCAATATCCTGGGAACACCAAATATTCTATCCGCAACCTGACAGGCGATAAGATTATCCTCGTCGGCCGGTGTCATTGCAATAAGGCAATCCGCCCCTCCGGCCGCTGCGTCCTCTTGAGACTTTTGGTCAGAACCATCACCATAAATAACAGTTGTCTTAAGCCGCTTGGCAAACCACTCACAATCATCTTTATTATTATTGATAATGGTAACCTGACATTCCTTAGAAAGAAATGTCTTTGTCAAAAAATAGACAACCTTGCCCCCGCCTATTATAATTACTTTCACCCCTTAATTTCCTTGAAGAATTCTTCAACCGCCATCCTTGTAGGCGAGATAGTTTTTATCCCGAATGTGGAAAAGATTTCTTCTCGCTTAGGATCGAACAATCTTGCTACGACACAGGGAACATCAAAGATATTCCTGGCAACTTGCGCAATCATTAAATTCAAATTATCTTTTCGTGTAGTAACAAATACGGCTTCCGCCTCTTCTATCTTGGCCTGTGTTAAAATTTCAACCTCACCGGCATCACCAAGTATACGAAAACCGCTAAACTCCGAAGAAAGGTTCTCAAAAGAGGCCTCATCATTGTCAATAACCACGACATTGTGCCCTTCATTAGAGAGCCTGTTTGCAACAAGAGACCCGACCCTGTCACAGCCTATAATAACTATATACATATCATACAATTACGATTCGTTTTAGCGCCTTTAGAATCTCTTCAGGCTTGTCTATGATCTGAATAATATCGAGGTCGTCAGCTCCTATTTTGCCGTTTGCAAAAAGCTTATTCTTTATCCAGTCTATAAGACCCTGCCAGTAATCGGAACCGACCAGGATAACGGGAAACGGTTTGATCCTTTTTGTTTGAATTAAAGTAAGCGCTTCAAAAAGTTCGTCTAAGGTCCCGAATCCTCCGGGCATAATAATGTATGCGACAGAATACTTGAGAAACATTACCTTGCGCACAAAAAAATACTTAAAATCTACTCTGATATTGGTATAGGAATTCGGGGTTTCCTCAAACGGAAGACCAATATTGAGGCCGACCGATACGCCTCCTGCTTCGTTCGCCCCCTTGTTGGCTGCTTCCATAGCGCCGGGGCCGCCACCGGTGACCACGGCAAAATTCTCTTTTGCCAAAAGATAAGCTATTTGTTTTGCCTTTTCATAAACCTCTTCATCCGGCCCCACCCTTGCCGAACCAAATATGGTCACTGCCGGATAGATCTCACTCAACGATTCGATACCATCGACAAATTCGGCCATAATTCTGAAAATCCGCCATGATTCCTGTGTGCTGAATGAGTCTATTAAGTACTGTTTTTCTACGTTCATATGCTTTCCTTTAATAGAAGTCAGAGAATAGAAGTCAGAGGTTTCTTTGTCCTCTGTCCTCTGTCCTCTGACCTCTGTTTTCTGACCTCTGTCTTCTGACCTCTGTCTTCTATCCCCTGTATTACCGCGGTGACCCACCGCGCTTCTAAACCCCTCAGGACTTCCCCTGGAATCCTATTGTTACGGAGTTACCGTCCACGATTACAGGGACTTTTCTTTTTCCCCCACTGTAACGAAGCATCACTTCCAATTCGTCAGGATTGCTTGCTACGTTTACGTACTCAAACTCTTTGTTCATCTTGGCGTACGACTCACGCGCAGCCCGAGTGAACGGTCACGTGTCCTTTCCAAAGATCAAAATTTTTTCTGCCATGTTGTTCCTCCTATATTATTTGGGAGTATCTTGACATAATATCAATAATAGCATAAACATTCTCAGTTGGCATAACAAAATGCAACCTTCCGGGACGGTTCTGACAAATTGAAGCATAAAAGGGTTCTTTTTATTATAACTGCAGGGGTCTTCCTTGTTGGAATTGGGAGTTGGATAATTTATCATTATCTCACACCCGAAGAGTATAGTCCAAAAAAGGGGGGCGTGACTTATCCTGTTGATATTTCAACAAAATATAAAAGAGAGGCCACACACCTTTATTTTTCAGATCAAGATGAACGATTTCTGAAAGCCGAACAGCGGGGACTCCCAATATACAAAACTACGCTAAAAAACGCCAGGGCCGTGATCGAAGCCCTCATCTCCGGGCCGAAAGGGAACCTTTCTCGGACTATTCCGGAAGAGACCAAGCTTTTGGCTATTTATTTTGCGCCCGACAGGACGGCTTACGTCGACTTTGATGAAGCTATTACAGAAAAACATCCAGGGGGAAGCGCTTCAGAATTGCTTACAATATACTCCGTTGTAAATACTCTGACTCTGAATTTCTCGGAAATCGACAATGTAAAAATTCTCATCAGGGGAAGGGAACGTAAGACGTTGGCCGGACATGTTTCCATTCAGCAACCGTTTAGCGCCAATTTGTTGTTAATTCGGTAGTGTCCATCCAGAAACGGCATCTTTTGCCCCAATACTGCGTTCTCCGCAGGTTTCTATCCTCGACGTAGCGCAGCTACGCCTCCGGTAGAAACCTTTGTGCGGCCTTGTCTTGGAACAAAATCTACCATTTCTGGATGGACACTCGATAGGGTTAGAGTGATTTTAACACACTAATTCAGACGAATTTAACCAATTAAACCAAGCTCATGAGTAAGAAAAGAATATCAAGCATAAGAAATATCGGCATCATCGCCCATATTGATGCGGGAAAGACCACGGTTACCGAGAGGATACTCTATTATACGGGGCGTTCTCATAAGATGGGTGAAGTCCATGACGGCGAAGCAGTCATGGATTGGATGCCGGATGAACAGGAACGCGGAATCACCATTACTTCAGCAGTCACTACGTGTAATTGGAAGGGTTCGGAAATTCATATCATAGATACGCCCGGTCATGTTGATTTTACAATAGAGGTGGAACGATCGCTCCGGGTACTGGATGGCGCTATAGGTGTCTTTTGCGCGGTCGGAGGTGTTGAACCTCAATCCGAGACAGTATGGCGCCAGGCGGATAAATATCATGTCCCCAAAATCGCTTTCGTTAATAAATTGGATCGTGTGGGATCTGATTTTTTTGGCGCTGTTAAAATGATACAAAAACGCCTGGGAGCCGCCCCGGTTCTGTTACAGATCCCTGTGGGACTGGAAGACACCTTTCAGGGGGTTATAGACCTTATACGGATGGAGCAGCTCATCTGGCACGATGAGACTCTTGGAGCCACCTTTGATACCGGACCGATTTCAGATGATATGCTTGATACGGCTCACACATACAGGGATAAGCTTATTGAGGCTATCGCGGAACATGACGATGCTGTTATGGAGACCTATCTCGCGGATGAGCCCCTTTCTGCCGATATACTCCTTTCCGCCCTCCGAAAGTTAACGATCGAACTTAAGGTTGTTCCTGTGGTATGTGGCTCCGCCTTGAGGAACAAAGGGATACAGCCCCTGTTGGATGCTATCGTTCAATTCCTTCCAAATCCTCTGGAGGTCCGTCCCGCGGAAGGCCACGAGCCCAAAACAGGAAAGACCATACGATGTACTTGCTCTGATGAAGATCCCTTAGCTGCCCTGGCCTTTAAGGTGATGATGGATCAGGGACGCAAGCTGACTTATGTGCGGATCTACTCCGGGCGATTGAAAACAGGTGACGAAGTTTTCAATCCCGGGAAAAACACTAAAGAAAAAATAGCGCGGATTATGGCAATGCATGCCAACAAACGGGAAAGGGTCAAAGAGGCCGGCACCGGAAATATCGTAGGAGTTGTTGGGCTCAAAGCTACCACTACAGGTGATACTCTTTGCGATCCCGCCCGTCCGATTCTTCTGGAAAGGATAGATATTTACGAACCGGTTATCTCCGTAGCAGTTGAACCAAAGAGTCACGATGACCAGGAAAAGATCGACCAGGCATTGGAAAAACTAACTATCGAAGATCCCACGTTTCGGTTTCATCAGGATGAAGAGACCGGACAGACTATTATCTCAGGCATGGGAGAGCTCCATCTGGATGTCCTGGTGAATCGCTTGAAAAGAGAATTTTATACACAGGTAAATGTAGGGAAACCCCAGGTGGTTTACCGTGAAACAATCGAGCAATCTGCAGAAGCTACTGTAACCTTTGAGCGAGAAATCGGGGGTCAGCATCACTTCGGCCAGGTAGCGCTCTCGCTTGCTCCTACTGAGAGAGGCTCAGGGGATCGCTTTGTCAACCGAATCTCTGACGATACAATCCCTCCCGAGTTTATTCCAGCCATTGAGATGGGAGTCACTGAATCTATGGCAGCCGGGGTTATTCTCGGATACCCGATTGTCGATGTTGAGGTATCCCTTGTCGGGGGCGGCCACAAAGAATCTTTATCAAGTAATATTGCCTACAAGGTTGCTGCATCCATGGCCTGTAAAGATGCCTTTCAAAAAGGGAATCCCATACTCATGGAGCCAATTATGACAGTGGAGATTTTAGTCCCTGAAAACTTTCTCGGAGATGTAATCGGCGACCTGAATGCCAGAGGAGGCAAAATAGAGGGAATCGTTCCAAGAAAAAATATCCAGGTTATTGATGCCATGGTTCCTCTATCGCGGATGTTTGGCTATTCTACATCCCTTCGATCCGCCACCCAGGGACGAGGGACATTTACGATGAAGTTCTCTCACTTTGACCGCACCCCGAATCGAACTTGAAGATTTTGCTATTTTCGTTGAAAGAGTCAAGCGAGCATTATTTTGAATATCGAATGTAGAACAAGAAATTTCGAATTACGAAGTCGTCAAGTTCTTGAGTTTCTTTCGGATTGATTCTCTGCGACCGGGGTCGTCTCGTAAGAAGTTAAGGGCACGTTTGAAATGAAACACCGCATTTTTTGTGTCTCCCTTCTGTTCAAAATAAAGGCCCAAATTGTAATGTGCGTTCCCCCGATTTTTTATTTTATCATAGGCATTACCCAGGTAATAATAACCTTCTGTAAAATTCGGATCAAGCGCGACAAGATTCTTAAGCGCTTCAATGGCCTTATGGGAATTCCCTGTCTCAAGGTATGACCGCCCTAATAAAAAGTATCCTTCTCTATCTTTCGGTCGAAAGGCCAGGGCCCCCTTTAGGACACTTATAGCCTGTCCATAATTTCCCGCGAAAAAATAAGATCGTCCCATGTCCAAAAGTATATCGGGATCAGCGGGGTTATAAAGGATGGCCTTTTTAAATAAATCAAGAGCAGTTTCTCTTTGGCCCTCCCTTTCTGAAACAAGCGCCATGCCATAATGCGCAAGAGGATTGTCAGGCTCTTTATCCAGGACGGCCTGAAAACGTCTTCGTGCAGCGTCCACATCGCCGTATAGGGCAATTAACCTGGTGTGAATTTTGCGAAAGTCATAGGGACCGATTTTGCGGGAAGGTGTTCCCCACTCCGGACGAATCTCTAATTGAGTGTCGATGTAGGCAAGACGGTCCTCTATCGCCGGGTGAGTAGTTAAATACGTGGGAATCTCTTTGGGGCCGAACCAGCGGACCGAGCGAATTTTTTTGAGTATGGAGAGAAGGCCTTCTGCGCCGTATCCGGCTCGAATCAGATATTTCAGCCCGACCTGGTCGGCTTCGGCTTCGTCTTCGCGGCTATACATCAGTGACATTGATTGGCCGGCCGCAACCGAACCGGCCGTAATAGCGCCTGTTGCAGCCCCGCCCCCTAAAAAAATCCCGGCCAAAACGCCTGCTAAAGTCGCCAGCCCGATTTTTGAGGAACGTTCAATCCGTTTTGCAATATGTCGGCAGGCAACGTGAGCAATCTCATGAGCCAGGATGCCTGCAAGCTCGTTTTCGTTATCCATTGCCGCAAGCAGCCCGCTATTAATAAATACGTGTCCTGCCGGCGCTGCAAAGGCATTATATGCCTCTTCCTTGACCACATAAAAATGATACGTAAATGGATGGCTTGGGAGTTGAGTCTCTATCCGCTTTCCAACCGTTGTTATATAGTCTATGATGGTAGGATCATCTATTAACGTCAGATGTTTCTTTACGTGACCAAGAAATTTTCTTCCAAGCTTACGTTCCTCTTCATTGGTCAAATTATAATAAGACGCGCAAAAGCCATAAGATTGAAGTACGGGGGAAAAGGTGAATATCAGCCAGGCCAAAGAGGATATCCAGCAAAGGTTTCGGATCTTGATAAAATGCATATGGGTAGTATGCCGTAGTTTAACCATGGCGTCAAGGAGGAGCCGGTGATCACATGTTAATTTTTCTTGACATGATACAAGTTACATATTAAAAAAATAAATTTTGATTTTTTGTCGGAAACCTTTATAATATGATTTAAATAATGATAATAATTTCGTAAAAAGTCTCAACAACCTGTCATCTTGAGCGAAGCGAGAAACCTTTCCCAGGTAACAGGCCGAAAGCATAAGATTTTTTCCTGTAGTCGAAATGACGGATTCACAAGTCAGACTTTTTACGAAACCATTAAATAATTATTCATAATCTTCTTCGAGTATAACCGTGTATAATTTAAAAAAAGCCGATGTTTGACAGCCTTACCAATAAACTGAACCTTGTTTTTAAAAAACTCAAGGGGCACGGCAAGCTCTCGGAGGAGAACATTCAGGCGGGCCTCAAAGAGGTCAGGATGGCCCTTCTTGAGGCCGACGTTCATTATAAGGTTGTCAAAGATTTTATCAATGCTGTTAAAGAGCGGGCAATAGGCCGGGAAGTTCTTGCCAGCCTTACCCCGGGGCAGCAGGTGATTAAGATTGTAAACGAAGAGTTGACCCGGGTAATGGGAGAAACATTCACCGGACTTCGTTTTTCCGGCGTGGAACCCGCTGTGATCATGTTGGTCGGCCTCCAGGGCTCCGGCAAGACCACAACAGCAGGCAAGCTGGCAAAACTACTTTCTAAGGACCACCGACAACCGTACCTTGTTCCGGTTGATATTTATCGACCGGCGGCCATCGAGCAACTACAGACATTAGGTGGTCAGTCAGGGGTGGGGGTTTTTGCTTCAAGCCCTGAAATGGATCCGGTCAAGATCAGTCAAGATGGGGTGACGGAAGCTGTGCGAGGCGGATGTGATACGGTCATACTTGACACCGCGGGGCGCTTACATATAGATCAGGCCCTGATGGACGAACTGGTCCGGATCAGGGAAGCCGTCAATCCGGCAGAGATCTTATTGGTAGCCGATGCAATGACCGGCCAGGACGCAATCACGGTAGCCGGGTCGTTCAATGAAACTCTTAACATAGACGGGATTATTCTTACAAAGATGGATGGCGACGCCAGAGGCGGGGCAGCCATCTCCATGCGGGCGATTACCGGAAAACCGATCAAATTTATCGGTGTCGGCGAAAAACTGGATGCGCTGGAAGTCTTTCACCCTGATCGAATGGCGTCCAGAATCCTTGGGATGGGGGATGTTCTTACCTTCATCGAAAAGGCCCAGGACTCATTTGATGAAAAAAAGGCGCGGGATCTTGAAAAGAAATTACGCAAGAATCAGTTTACCCTGGAAGATTTCCGGGATCAAATGGTTCAGGTCCGCAAGATGGGATCCCTGGAACAAATTCTCGGCATGATTCCAGGTATGGGACAGGCAAAGCAATTAAAAGGATTAAAGGTTGACGATCGGGAGCTGGTACGGATTGAGGCAATTGTCAACTCCATGACTCCCGGGGAACGTCAAAATCACACAATCATTAACGGGAGTCGACGAAAACGGATTGCCGGGGGAAGCGGCGCCAGTGTACAGAACGTTAATCGACTTCTGAAAAATTATGTTCAGGCCTTGAAGATGATTAAAAAGTTAAACAAAGGCGGCTTAACGAGAATGGGTCGGGGGGGGCTGCCATTTTAATAAGGTTACAATTGATGGTTTCGTAAAAAGTCTTCAATTCGCTTGATTGGCCACTTTTTAGAGCTTCTAAGTTCGCTTCGCTAAATCGTAAAAACTCGGACTAACGTCCTCAAACAGTTTACGATTTTGACGCTTCGCTTCACTAAGAAGCTCTGACAAAAGATGGCCAAGATAAGCTCATCAAAGACTTTTTACGAAACCATCACAACCAAAAGGAGAAAATACGTTTATGGCTGCAAAAATTAGATTGGCAAGATACGGATCAAAGAAAAATCCCTTTTATCGGATTGTTATAGCGGATTCCGAAGCTAAAAGGGATGGCAGGTTTATTGAGATTATAGGCACATATAATCCTTTAACTGATCCCGCTTCTGTTACGATAAAAGAAGAAAAATTGGCATACTGGATTCAAAAAGGAGCCCAACCCACAACAACTGTCAGAAATATTATAAAAAACCATTCCAGTTCCAAAGGGTAACCAGTAGAGGAGGCATGTTCCTCGCCTGGCGGATAAGAATTTGTAGAAGAATCTACCTTTACTCAGCAACTGAATTTTCGTTTGAAACGCTTGCGGGAGGGGAAATAGATGAAAGAGTTGATCGAACACATTGCAAAGGCCCTCGTGGACAATCCTGACCAGGTAGAAATCACTGAAATTGAAGGTGAACAGATCACGGTGCTGGAGTTGAAAGTAGCCAAGGAAGATCTGGGAAAGGTAATCGGGAAACAGGGACGCACCGCCCGAGCTATGCGTACCATTTTGAGCGCCGCATCGACTAAAATCAGAAAACGGACGGTCCTTGAGATCCTCGAATAGGCCTCTGCTTACCATCGGAAGAATCATCGGTCCTCACGGGATCAAAGGAGAGGCAAAGCTCTTTTCGTATTCCGAATCGATAGAGCCTTTTGTGCCGGGGATCCATCTTGTGTTGAAGCGCCCTGATGGTAAAAAAGGGGAATACACGCTAATATCGGCCAGGCCCCATAAAAAGGGCGGCCTTCTTAAATTGGAAGGGATAGACTCTATCGATGAAGTCAATGTATGGCGCGATGCCGAGGTTTTTTTAGAAAGGACAAGTTTAAAAGAACTTGATGACGGCGCCTACTATTGGTTTCAAATCATCGGCTTAAAGGTGGTTACAGTTGATCATCAGCTCCTGGGAAAGATTACCAATATCATTAGAACCGGGAGCAATGATGTCTATGTGGTACGTAACCAATCCAAAGAGGTTCTTGTTCCGGCCATCGAGTCGGTTATTGTGGAAATAAACCTGAATGAACAGTTAATGCGCGTTGATCCGCCTGAGGGGCTGTTAGATTTGTAGTTGTTTAATGAACTTTATTATACTTACTCTATTCCCGGACATGATATCCTCATTGTTCGGGAATGGTGTTTTAAAAAGAGCGATCAATAAAGGGGATATCTCTGTTATCCCTATAAACATAAGAGACTTTGCCGAGGGGAAACACAAGATAACAGATGACCGCCCTTATGGCGGGGGATGCGGAATGGTCATGAAGCCGGAACCAATAGCGGCGGCGATCAGTTCCGCAAAAAGAGAGTTCCCAAAAGCCCATACCATTCTTCTGACACCGCAGGGTCGAATTTTTAACCAGCAGGCAGCCAGGGATCTCCTGCGGCATGAGACCCTCATCTTGATATGCGGACGTTATGAAGGGGTAGACGAAAGGATACGCGAAGAATGGGTGAATGACGAGGTATCCATAGGGGATTATATCCTTACGGGTGGAGAACCGGCGGCGTTGGTTATAGTTGACGCGGTAGCTCGACTCATTCCCGGGACATTGGGTGGGGAGTCTTCCGCTGAAGAAGATTCTTTTTCTGACGGGCTTTTGGAATATCCCCACTATACGCGTCCGAGATCATTTGAAGGGGCCAAGGTTCCAAACGTTCTCATTTCCGGAGACCACGAGAAAATAAGGGAGTGGCGGCGGAAATCTTCATTGATGCAAACACTTTTAAAAAGGCCCGAACTTCTGGACAGTTCTTCCCTTACTGGAGAAGATATTGATTTTTTTAAAAAGCTGCACCTGCGTATTGAAGATGTTGTTCAGAAGATCAGGGATTAGAGGTCAGATGGTGGGTAGTAAATGAGAAAGAACAATTGTCTTGAACCCCTGGCTCATAATCTCCATATCGCTCTAATGCATCATCCGGTCTATAATAAACACGGGAAGATTATTGCATCGGCCATTTCCGGACTTGATCTGCATGATATTGCCCGGGCCGCAAAAACTTACAGTGTGCGATCATTTACTGTGGTTACTCCCTTGAAAGACCAGCGGGAGTTGGCCGAGAGAATTGTGGCGCATTGGACGAACGGCTTTGGTTCCACCTATAATCCGAACCGGAAAGAGGCCCTTTCCCTGGTCAGAGTCAAGGACTCGCTGCAGGATGTGGTTGATGAGATCTCGAGTTCCGGTCAGGGGAAACCAAAGACAGTGATTACCGATGCCAAGCCGCACCCGAATGAAATAGGATATAAGACCTTAGCTCAAATGATTAAAGACGGTTCTCCATATCTTCTTCTTTTTGGAACCGCCTGGGGATTAACGACCGACTTTATTGATAAAGCCGGTTATATACTGTCGCCTATCGTCGGAAAAGGGAATTATAATCACCTTTCCGTTCGATCCGCGGCGGCGATCATATTAGATAGGTTGCTGGGAGGAAACCAGCAAATTTGAAATTAGTTATCTGAAAATATATAGGCTTTCAGGAGGATAAGTAGATAAAATGGATAAGATGCTTCAACAGTTTGAAAAGGAACAGATGCGTGTTGATATGCCCGTCTTCAGGCCTGGCGATACAGTAAATGTTTCCGTCCGGATTAAAGAGGGGGATAAAGAGCGAATACAGGCCTTCAAAGGAGTGGTGATCAAGAAAAGGAAAGGACTGGCAAACTCCACTTTTACCGTCAGAAAGATCTCTTATGGAATTGGTGTAGAACGGGTTTTTCCACTACATTCTCCATATATTGAAAAAATTGAAGTGGTGAGCCGCGGCCGTGTTCGTCGTTCCCGGCTCTATTATTTAAGGGCGCTGAAAGGGAAGGCAGCTCGCATCAAAGAGCGTAGAATTAAATAGTGGAGATAGATTGGCGGGGATTTGAAAATAATGCGCGCCGTGCCGGCTACAAAATAATTGCCGGCATTGACGAGGCCGGCAGGGGGCCGCTTGCCGGCCCTGTGGTGGCTGCGGCGGTTATTTTCCCTGAGGGAGCAGACATACCCGGCATCAATGACTCCAAAAAATTAACCCCTGCTAAAAGAGAAAAGCTCTACGGTCAGATATACGAAAAGGCAATTTCAATAGGTCTTGGAATAATTGATCCAACAGAAATTGACAAAATAAATATCTTGCAAGCCTCGCTTTTATCAATGCAAATTGCTGTCGCCAACCTCTACCCAAGACCGGATTATCTCTTAATAGACGGCACTTTTACCATACGCTCTTCCATTCCCCAGAAAGCAATAAAAAAAGGAGACAGCCAAAGCCTGTCCATTGCGGCCGCCTCTATTATCGCCAAGGTAAGCCGAGACCGTCTAATGAAACGTTACAGCGAAGATTTTCCGGAATACGGGTTCCATAAGCATATGGGTTACGGAACCCGGATGCACCGCGAGGCCATTCGCGCGTTAGGCCCTACCCATATTCATAGAAAAACATTTCGGGGAGTTAAATAGTATCCATGATAGGAAGGAGGCTCTCAATGTATTCCTGCGGTTAAAATTTTCGCCTTCCCCCGGCGACGGGATTGCACTTCGCTCAACTTGACCTTGGGACAAAATTGAACATTTTGAAACTGGCTCACAATACATATATTTTTATGAGCTTCTTTCAAAACACGTCTTTTTGCACACACTCTGATCAAACTCGACCGGATATTTCCCGTCAAAGCAGGCCTTGCAAAAATGCTCTTCCGGGTTTTCAATCCCTGTTGCCTTTAACAAGCCGTCCAGGCTCAGGTAATGAAGGGTATCCAGGCACAGGAAATCTCTGATCTCCTCCACCGACTGGCTGGCGGCGATCAGCTCCCCTCTTGAGGAAAAATCTATCCCGTAATGACATGGAAATCGATGCGGTGGACAGCTTACGCGCATATGGACCTCTTTTATGCCGAGTTCCCGGAGCGCGCGCACCCTGGTCCTTGCTGTTGTTCCCCGAATGATCGAATCCTCGATAATAATAATGCGCTTTCCTTTGAGAAGACTTTTCACCGGGTTAAGTTTTACACGAACCCCGAATTCCCGCATGGTCTGGGTCGGCTGAATAAAGGTCCTCCCCACGTAGTGGTTTCTGATCATCCCCATCTCAAAAGGGATGCCGGACCGCTTGGCAAATCCTATGGCAGAGTAGTTCCCGGAATCAGGGAATGGCATCACCAAATCGGCCTCCACAGCAGACTCGTCAGCCAGGCATTTCCCTTGTGCTTTGCGCATCTCATAGACGTTCAAGCCGTATATGTTGCTGTCAGGCCGTGCGAAATAGATAAATTCAAATATACAAAGTGAGGTCTGTGCCTTATCCGGGCCCTTGATACTCTTTAATCCGTCTTTGTTAATAATAACGATCTCACCGGGGTCCACGGCCCGGACATACTTGGCCTCTACCAGATCAAGCGCGCAGCTTTCTGAAGCCAACACACAATTTCCGTTCAGCTCTCCTATGCATAACGGCCTGAAACCATTGGGATCTTTTATCCCGATAATCGAGTCTTCCGTCAGGATGACAATTGAAAAGGCGCCCCTCAGCTTTGCAACAGACTTTTTGATCCCCTCTTCCAGGCCGTCATCGAGGTTCCGCATCAAAAGATGCAATAAGATTTCGCTGTCCATGGTGGACTGAAATATCGCCCCTTTTTTCTCCAGCTCATTGCGAAGCTCATAGGCGTTAACAAGATTCCCGTTATGCGCTACAGCATACGATTTGCCACGATGGTTGATAACAAAAGGCTGAGCATTGGTAAGGGTGGAATCCCCTGTAGTAGAATATCGCACGTGACCTATGGTCGTGTTCCCTTGCAATTTTTCAAGACTGCCTTTGTCAAAGACCTCGGACACCAGCCCCATCCCCTTGTGGACCCGGATCCCTTCTTCTCCGACCACGGCTATCCCCGCGCTCTCCTGTCCCCTGTGTTGCAAGGCGTACAGACCAAAATAGGTCATTTTGACCGCTTCCGGGTTCCCATAAATCCCGAATATGCCGCACGCCTCTCTGGGACGATCCAATGTAGTTGCCATCTTGTTAATCACTTTGTCCCCCATGATACTCTTGAATCGATTTGATAGAAAGTTTTTCCCCAAGCATTGCTCCCACACCCGTGGCCATAGCCCAGGCGCCTGCCACGGTAGTGACATACGGCACATGATATTCCAGCACAGCGCGTCGGATATTATAACCGTCCCGCGCCGGTCCGCTTCCAAGAGCAGTATTGATTACCAATTGAACCTCGCCGTTCTTGATATGGTCCACTATATGGGGGCGCCCTT
>JAUVFC010000173.1 GCA_030594505.1 Desulfobacterales bacterium | reverse complement strand
TCGGTGGCAAGTTATGTGGGGGGGGATATTGTTGCCGGCGTTCTTGGTTCCGGCATGTTTCAAAGAGAAAAACTTACTTTATTTATAGATATTGGCACAAATGGGGAGATAGTGCTTGGAAATTTTGAATGGCTTGTGTGTGCCGCCTGTTCCATGGGACCGGCATTTGAAGGAGGAGGCATCCTTCACGGGATGAGGGCCGATATGGGCGCTATAGAGGGATTTCGCATAAATCCCATAACGTTAGAGCCGATGATGATAACCATTGGGAAGGCGCGTCCAAGAGGAATCTGTGGTTCCGGTTTGATAAGTCTGTTGGCGGAACTCCTTTACGTTTCCATTGTTGACCGCAACGGCAAATTTATAAGGAATTTAAATACAAATCGGATTAGAAAAGGAGATACAGGAACCGAATATGTTGTTGCGTGGGCTGAACATACGGCTATTGGAAAAGATATTGTAATAACCGAGGGAGACATCGAAAACCTGATCAGGGCCAAAGGCGCCCTTTTTGCCGGATGTGTTACTTTGTTTGAGAGTGTAGGGCTTTCGCTTGAGGACGTGGATCACATTTTTATTGCCGGAGCGTTTGGTCGTTATATTAATTTGGAAAAGGCAAAGACAATAGGACTCCTTCCCGATCTTCCATTAGAGAAATTTTCTTTTATAGGGAACGGTTCATTGATGGGTTCCCGCCTTGCTTCTTTTTCACAAGATATGTTTAGAGAAGGGGGGCGTATCAGCAGGATGATGACGCACCTGGAATTGAGTGATAGTCCTACGTTTATGAATAATTACATGAGCTCTCTTTTTCTCCCGCATACCAATGCAAAGCTCTTTCCGGAGGTAAGCAAGAAACTGTTGGAGGTAGAAAAAACGATAAAGAAAGAGAGGCGGTTGTGAGCAGTCTAATAGCAATGGCAGGCAAGGGAGGAACAGGTAAGACAACCATTGCCGGTTTTTTTATAAGGTACTTAATTGATAATAAAATAAAGCCGATCCTCGCGGTGGACGCGGACCCGAATTCCAATCTGAATGAAGTCCTGGGGGTCAGTGTTGATTTAACGCTTGGTGAAGCAAGAGAAGGTTTAAAGAACGATGTGCCCGCGGGGATGACCCGGGATATGTATATGGAATATAAGGTCCATGAGGCATTGGTAGAAGAAAAGGGTTTTGATTTGATAGTTATGGGGCGTCCGGAGGGGGCGGGTTGTTATTGCCATGCAAATTCCCTGCTCTCAAAATATATGGAACGGCTTGCCGGAAACTATCGGGTAATTGTTATGGATAACGAGGCGGGTATGGAACATATAAGCAGGCTGGTGGCAAAGGAGCCGGAGATATTATTGATAGTGTCAGATCCAACCTTTCGTGGGGTACAGGCAGCCGAAAGAATATTAAAACTCTCAAAGGAGCTGAATCTTGGAGCAAAAAAAACCTATTTGATCATCAACCGTGTAGTTGGTTCCATCCCGGAATCTGTAGATGAATATATCAAAAAATCTGAGATTACATTAGCAGGATGTGTTCCGGAAGACAAAGTTGTTTCTGAATTTGATGCTAAAGGAAAACCAACATTTAATCTTCCAAAGGACTCCAGGGCGATCCAGGCGGCAACAGAGATATTTGAAAAGATAGTAACTTTTGCTAAACCAATTTAACTAAAATTTGTTATGCTTTGTGATCTTTCCATTAAAAATTTTGCCATTATCGACAAAATCCATATTTCTTTTTCTGAAGGACTTTCCGTCCTTACCGGAGAAACCGGAGCCGGCAAATCGATCATTATCAACGCCTTAAAACTCGTCTTGGGAGGAAGAACATCAACAGATTTGATAAAGACAGATAAGGAACATGCAGCGGTAGAAGCCTTTTTTGAGATAAGCCCCGATAGTGATGCGGGAAAATCAATGGAAGCCCTGGGGTTCGAGCCCGGAGAAGGCCTGAGCGTTCGGCGCATTATAGCAAGGAACGGCAAAAACAAAACGTTTATTAACGGTCACCCTTCTACACTTCAAATGATGACCCGCATTACTGAAAGCTTGATAAGTATATCCGGACAGCATGTTCACCAGATACTTCTGAAACCGGAACACCACCTTGCCGTCCTGGATCAATTTGCAGGCCTTGAGGAACTTCGAGATCAAGTCTCTGAATGTTATAATAAAACATTCCCTCTAATAAAAGAACTTTATCACTTAAAAGAAAAAAAGGATCGAGAGGCTGAAGAGAGAGAGCTTCTTTTGTTTCAGCAAAAAGAGATTACCCAGGCAAATCTTTCTCCAAAAGAAGAAATAGAGCTGGATCAAGAGAGGGACCGAATTAGGAATGCGGAAACACTGTATGGGACGATTGGAAGATGTATCGAAAGGTTGTATGGATCAGAAGGTTCTGTTGTGGGATGGTTGGCGGAGATCGGAAAAGACATAGAGCGTCTGGGAAAGATTGATACAAAACTGATCCCGATTGCTGAAAACATCCTTTCTGCTGCGTATCAGACAGAGGATTGTGTCGCGGAGCTACGCTCCTACACGGAGACCCTTTCCTTTGATCCAAACCGCCTGGAAAAGATAGAAGAACGCCTGGATACTATTCAAAAACTGAAACGGAAGTATGGCAAGACCATAAAGGACATTTTCTGCTATCTTGATACAACGGAAAAGAGGCTGGAAGCGTTACAGTCTTCCCCTGAAAGGATAGCGGAGATAGAAGAAGAACTTTTTGAACAGAACAAGATGATATGTGAGTTGTCAACACGACTGTCGGAAGAACGTAAAGAGGGAGCAATAAGGTTTTGTCGCAGGGTGCAAGAGGAGTTGGGATCTCTTGAGATGCGGGGCACCCAATTTGATATCCTTTTTGAGCACACAAAAGAAGATACCAATAGTTTTGGCCAATATCTTACGATAGACGGGAAGGGAATCGGCGAAACAGGATTTGACCGGATATCCTTTTTGATTTCCCCGAATGTTGGTGAAGGGTTAAAGCCGCTCGTTAATATTGCTTCGGGAGGTGAACTGTCAAGAATTGTTTTGGCATTAAAGTCTATAATGGCAGATCTTGACGATGTCGGAACCATAATTTTTGATGAGGTGGACGCAGGCATCGGGGGTGGAGTGGCAGAGACTGTTGGAAAGAAGATGAAAGAAATTTCTAAGCATCACCAGGTCATTTGCATTACCCATCTTCCACAAATCGCGAGCCTTGGGAACCACCACCTTAAGATTTTAAAGAGGCTTGATAAGGGACGTACATGCACGACCATAGAACCTGTAGATGGAGAGAACAGGATCAAGGAGATCGCCAGGATGCTGGGTGGTGTTAAGATTTCGAAAAAAACCCTTGATCATGCTAAAGAGCTGTTACATTAAAAGCTTGACAATCGATAACCTGCCTATTAATTTAAAAAACTTAATCCAAAGTTGGGATTGCAATGAAAAAACTTCTTCTTTATGACACAACTCTCAGGGACGGCAACCAGGGGGAAAATATTAATTTTTCCGTCGAAGATAAGATTCGAGTCGCCCAAAAACTTGATGAATTCGGAGTACACTACATTGAAGGAGGATGGCCCGGAGCAAATCCCAAAGACATACAATTTTTTGAATCGGCAAAAAATGTGGATTTCAAGACGGCATGTATCGTTGCGTTTGGAAGTACCCGAAGGCCAAAAACTCACCCCAAGAAAGATAGTAATCTCCAAGCGCTCCTTAACGCCAAGACCAGGGCGATAACCGTTTTTGGCAAGACATGGGACCTTCATGTAAAAAAAGTGATGTCTAACACGTTAAAAGAAAACCTGGCCATGATCTCCGATACAGTGGCCTTTCTCCGTTCCCGTGACAGGGAAGTTATCTACGATGCCGAACACTTTTTCGATGGTTATAAGGCCAATCCTGAGTATGCAGCAAAGACGATACAGGCGGCCGTTTCCGGAGGGGCAAATGTAATTGTCTTTTGTGATACAAATGGAGGGACACTTCCTTTTGAATTGCAGGAAATAATGGAACAGATCGTGCCGACAATTCCGGTAACGGTTGGTATCCACGCTCATAATGACAGCGGCCTCGGAGTTGCAAACTCCCTTGCCGCGGTCAAAGCCGGAGCGGTCATGGTTCAAGGAACCATCAATGGATACGGAGAACGGTGCGGCAATGCCGACCTGACGGCAATTATACCGAATCTTCAGTTCAAGATGGGTGTCCCCTGTCTTCCCGATGAAAATCTTTCTCGACTTACCGAGGTCTCCCGCTATGTAAGCGAGATTGCCAACATGCCACCCTTTAATGGACGACCGTTTGTTGGAAAAAGCGCCTTTGCCCACAAAGGTGGAATTCATGTGAGCGCTGTAATGAAGATTTCTAAAGCATACGAACATATGGATCCGGAAAAAATCGGAAATGAGCGGCGTGTCCTCGCGTCGGATCAATCTGGAAAGAGCAATATAGATTAC
>JAUVFC010000106.1 GCA_030594505.1 Desulfobacterales bacterium | reverse complement strand
GACGAATATTATTCTCCTTCATAAGGACGGAAGCCTTCATCGTGGAAGTCTCCTCATTGACTGAAATTATATCGGTTGACATCCATCCTTTTACTAACATAATATTTTCCCTCCGGATTATCTCGATTTCTGACAGAAATTATATATTTTTTGATTAATGTCGATGGTTTCGTAAAAAGGCGGATTCAACGAATCTGTCATTTCGGCCGCAGGGAGAAATCTTATATTTTCGTCTTGTTACATGGGGAAAGATTTCTCGCTTCGCTCGAAATGACAAGTCGAAGATCCGCCGGTCTTGTGGCGGGTTGTCGAGACTTTTTACGAGATCACCAATATTTCAAAATAGAAGGTCTGAAAAGTTTTGTCAAGTAATTTGAATATCTTTTCATGAGGACGCTTCCCCTTCCTTTTTGCCGGCAGGCAAACTCTCTTGACACCATTATGTCATTGTGCTACAAAAAATGTTTTTGTTATCCTTGCTCTGGCCAAAGTCAGGGCTATAAGCCAAAAGGAGGTTCTATGAACAGGTACGAAACCATTTTTATCGCCTACCCCGACCTTGCAGACGAAGATCGACAGAACGTCTTCGGAAAGGTCAAAGATCTCATCCCCAAAGAGAACGGAGCCATTCTCAAATTTGATGAATGGGGCCTGAAAAATCTTGCATACGAAATCGCGAAACAGACTCGAGGTTACTATGTATATATGGATTATACCGGTGGTGGTAAGCTGGTAAAAGAGCTGGAACGGATAATGCGGATCGATGACCGCATAATGAAGTACATGACTGTCTTGACTGACCAGGAATTTGATCCCGCAAGCTTAAAGGCAGATACTCAATTAGCTTCCACAGAGACCGCTTCCGGAGATTCTTCAAAAGAGACAGAGGAAAAAGAACAGACGTCAACAGATACGAATAGCGAGGAAGGGGCTTAACGATGGCAGGTGAAAGAAAATATGGTCAACGGTCATACAAGAAGAAATTTAGAAGATCGTATCACAGAAGAAAGGTTTGCAGGTTCTGTGCTGACACATCTCTGGTCATTGATTATAAGGATCCGAAATCCCTTAGATATTTTACTACGGAACGCGGCAAGATTATTCCTCGAAGGATATCCGGCAATTGCGCAAAACACCAGAGAGAATTGACAAGGGCGATCAAGCGGGCCAGAACGATTGCGCTAATGCCTTATACGGCCAAGTTTGCTCATTAATAAAGGACCAAACAGAGAACAGTCGTGCCGGAGATCGGACAAAACCAGCTTCCCAAAGATGTCCTTCAGGGGATTGCTTCTACCGCATGCCTTACTGTGGCGGCGTTATATCTCCCTGTTATAGGACTCTTTATAGGGCTTCTTATTCCTCTGCCGCTTATTTTTTACAGGATCAAGCTCGGCAGTTTCTTTTCCGGGGTGATTCTATGCGCGGTTCTGGCCATTGTGGGAATGATCTTTGGCAAGGAAGGGGCACAGTCCGGGGCGTTTTTCTTCTATTTTGGTCTGACAGGCGTGATCCTGGCCGAGGCTTTTGTGCGAAAGCTGTCAGTTGAAAAGACAGTCCTTGCCACAGTCGGCGTTGTTCTCGGCACAGGCGCGGTAGTCCTTTTCGCGTATACGCTTTTTTCAGCAGAAAGCCTGTTGGGGCTATTGACAACATATTTACAGAAGAATCTTGAACTTACCATAGCCCTCTACGAGGAAATCGGGGTGCCCCCCGCAAAGATAGAGTTTTTACAAGGCTCTTTAGAGTCGATCTTATATATTTTTGTACGGATCATTCCGGGTATTCTTGGCGCTTTTACTCTCTTTACGGTTTGGGCAAATCTCCTTATGGTACGGCCGATTCTTAAAAGAGGGGCTCTTTTTTACCCTGATTTCGGTTCCCTGAACAGGTGGAAATCACCGGATCACCTTGTTTGGATCGCCATAGGCGCTGGATTTCTTTTGCTTCTCCCCTTAACCGGGTTGAAGATGTTAGGCTTGAATGGATTGATTGTTTTGATGGTTGTCTATCTGTTCCAGGGCCTGGCCATTCTTTCGTATTATTTTGAAAAAAAGCGATTCCCCCTTATGCTTAGGGGGGTGATCTATACAGTGGTGGCTGTTCAGCAGTTTTTATTTCTCGCAGTCATCATGGCCGGTTTTCTTGATGTTTGGGCCGACTTCAGACGTTTGAAAAAACAAAAGGATAAAAAACCAGGAAGATAAAAAAACAACGGTTTCGTAAAAAGTCTCAACAACCCGCCACAAGACCGGCGGATCTTCGACTTGTCAGACTTTTTACGAAACCGTCAAAATTGGAGGCTCCATGAAAAAGCTGGTATTAAAAGAGACTGTTCCGTTTCTGGGAGACGTGGGAGATATCGTAAAAGTAAAGGCTGGTTACGCCCGCAACTATCTCCTCCCACGGGGAAAGGCGCTCCCTGCATTATCTCACAATATCGACTTGATGCAACGAAAGAAAAAGGAGATGGAAATCCGCATGGCCAAAGAAAAAAGTAAGGCAGAGATGGCGGCGGAAAAACTCCGGGGCGTAGTTTGTACTATATCGGGGAAGGTAAGCGAAGGCGATAAGCTCTATGGTTCTGTTTCAGTCAAGGATATTGTGGAACAGCTCGCTGTAAAAAACATAGAGGTAGACAAAAAAACGGTTCTCCTTGAAGAACCGATAAAGGCGCTTGGGGCCTATACCGTTCCGATACGGCTTTATAAAGATGTGATGGTTGACATAACGGTTGAGGTCACCGGCGAAGAATAAAGGTGTTCCATTATGAACAGGGACCTATCGCTCCAGAAGGTGCCGCCTCAGAGCATTGAAACAGAACAGGCTATACTGGGCAGCATCCTCGCAGATAATGACGTCCTATACGATGTCATGGATATCCTTTCAGATGGAAACTTCTACAGAGAGGCCCATCGCAAGATATACAGGGGGATGCTTGCGCTGTTTGAAAAAAATGAGCCTATCGACCTCATTACACTGACAAATATCCTCAAAGAACAAAATCAGTTGGACGCCGTAGGCGGCGCCGCCTACCTCGCTGAAATGGTCGATCAGGTTCCGGTGGCGGTAAATGCCGCTCAATATGCGAGGATCGTACGAGAAAAAGCAGTCCTGCGCAGTCTTATATCAACTGCTGCAAATATTTCCGCCCGTTGCTATGAAGATAGCGGAGATGTGGATGAAGTGCTCGATTTTGCCGAAACCTCTATCTTTGAGATCGCCGAAAAGAAGATAGCCCCTTCATTCTATCCTCTCAGCGACATTATTACGGAAAGTTTCAAGACCCTCGAAGATCGGTCCGAACACAAGGAGCTTATTACCGGGGTGCCGACCGGATTTAGCGGTCTTAATACGTTGACCTCCGGATTACAACCCGCCGACCTGATTATTATTGCGGCGCGCCCGAGCATGGGCAAGACAGCTCTCGCCCTGAATATCGCTCAAAATACCTCAGTAGATAATGGAACGCCCGTTGCAATTTTTTCCCTGGAAATGTCCAAGGAACAGCTCGCCATACGGCTTCTTTGCGCAATGGCGCGGGTCGATTCGTTTCGCTTGCGGACCGGTTTCCTCAACAAGGAAGATTGGGGCAAGCTGACCCGGGCTGCCGGAATTCTATCAGAGGCCCCTATATATATCGATGACACACCCACGATATCAGCCCTTGAAATACGGGCAAAGGCCCGCAGATTGAAAATGGATAAAAATTTAGGACTCGTTATCGTAGACTACCTCCAATTGATGAAGGGCCGATCATCGGCTGAACGGCGTGAGCTCGAAATTTCCGAAATTTCACGGTCACTCAAGGCCCTTGCAAAAGAGCTCAGCCTCCCGGTAGTCGCACTCTCACAGCTCAACCGCAAGGTGGAAGAACGTCACAACAAACGCCCCATGCTCTCGGACCTGCGTGAGTCAGGGGCACTCGAGCAAGATGCCGACGTGATAGCCTTTATCTACAGGGACGCGGTCTACAACAAATCAGAGGATGCCGCAAACGATAAGACCGCGGAAATCATTGTGGCAAAACAGAGAAACGGCCCTACCGGTGTGGTAAAACTCACTTTTCTTGATGCCTATACGCGATTTGAAGATCAGGCTTACGAGCCGTAGAGGGGTTAATTTGATGGTTTCGTAAAAAGTCTTCAATTCGTTTGATTGGTCACTTTTTGAAGGTTCTAAGTTCGCTTCGCTAAATTGCAAAAACTCGGACTTACGTCCTCAAACAGTTTGCAATTTTTACGCTTTGCTTCACCAAGAACCTTTATAAAAAGTGACCAATATAAGCTCATCAAAGACTTTTTACGAAACCATCAATCATTGAGTTGGATACGGACACATTTTATTAAGAGGACAGAGAGCGCATTCCGGTTTTCTCGCCTTGCAAGTCTTCCGTCCATGAAAAACCAATTGAAGTGAAAACTCGCTCCACGACTTTCTGGAGACGATCTTCATCAGATCCGTCTCGATCTTGATCGGATCGGTGTTCCCGGTAAGTCCCAGTCGCCGGCTTACGCGGTTTACATGAGTATCGACCACGATGCCCGGAACGCCAAAGGCGCTTCCAAGGACAACATTTGCTGTCTTTCTCCCTACGCCCGGAAGTTTTACCAGCTCTTCCAGCGTTGCCGGCACCTTGCCGCCGTGGTTTTCCACAATCGCCCTGCAACTTCCTTTGACACTTTTCGCCTTATTTTTAAAAAACCCTGTGGGACGGATCAACGCTTCCAGTTTCGCCAGAGGAATTTCCACAAAGTCTTGCGCGGTCTTGAGCTGCTTGAAAAGTTTCTTTGTAACATCATTAACCCGGTCATCCGTACACTGCGCGGACAGGATCGTGGCAATAAGGAGCTGCAGAGGGCTCTCATGCCTCAGGGCGGTCTTGACATCGGGATAGGTTGCTTTTAATATACGCAGGATTTCTTGGATACGTTTATTTTCGATCATTTTTTTACTATGACAAACAATCTTCATAAAGTCAAAGCGCTGGGACTTTCCTCCGGCGGATTGGACAGCATACTCTCCGCGCTGGTCTTAAAAGCCGAAGATATAGAGATTGAATGGATCAGTTTTGAAACCCCGTTTTTCTCTGCTTCAAAGGCGGAAAAGGCTGGCGCTACAATCGGCATCCCGATAACAGTAAAAAATATCACCGGCCGTTATCTGAAAATGCTCAAGGACCCAAGGTTCGGATATGGAAAACATATGAATCCGTGTCTTGACTGTCACGCACTGATGTTGAAAATAGCCGGGGAGGTAATGGCAAAAAGAGGATTTAATTTTATCTTCAGCGGCGAGGTCCTTGGCCAGCGTCCCATGTCTCAGACAAAGCCTTCGCTTCGGTGTGTAGAAAAGGCTGCCGGCCTTGTTGGTCACGTGCTGAGGCCCTTGAGCGCCAAGCTTCTACCGATTACCATACCCGAAGAAAAGGGTTGGGTTAATCGTGAAGCGCTACTTTCTTTTTCCGGACGGTCCCGAAAACCGCAGATAGCGCTTGCAGAAGAATTTGGGATCACTGATTATCCCGCCCCCGCAGGCGGCTGTCTCCTCACGGACGCGACCTTTTCTCGACGACTAAGGGATCTTTTTGCGCATCAGGAAACATATCTTGAGCGGGATTTTGAACTATTAAAAATGGGACGACACTTTCGGCTGAATGCGACAAGCAAAATCATCGTTGGACGAACCCAGAAGGATAATCAAAAAATTAAAAACCTGTCCCATCAACAGGGAGATATCCTTCTCAAAGTTTCCAATTTTCCGGGGCCTGTTGTCCTGATTCCGCAGGGAGCAGGAAGAGATGCTATACTAAAGGGAGCATGCCTTTGTGCCGGCTACAGTAAGGCGCCGAAGGGGCGGGAAATAATTGTGAATGTAATAAAAAACAGGGACATAGAATCGGTGACCGTCATCAGCACGCCGCCGGGGGAGTTCAGGGAGTATATGATTTGAGTTGCGGGTTACGCGTTGCCGGCCTCTCACCCCAACCCGTATAATTGCTGCGCGTTGGCTGTCGTCTCCCGAGCCACTTCCTCTTCAGTCAGTTCCTTTACCCGCGCAAGCTCCCGCAGGGTAATCCGCACGTGCTTAGGTCGCGCGCTAAGCTCCTGGTAGGTCACAGGCGTGTCTGTCTCAATGAGGATATTGGAAAGGGGGGCGGCGGCCATTGCCTCGCCGTGATACGGGTTGTACAAAAGAGCGGGCGTTGCCGACACGT
>JAUVFC010000052.1 GCA_030594505.1 Desulfobacterales bacterium | reverse complement strand
GCGGCAGGGTAAAGCACGGGAAGTACGTAGTGCTCGATAAAGCCGGTCTCATAGCCGATTGACCCTGCTTGTTGGCGGAGCCGGTTTTCAAGCGGAGTGAGGGGACACACCCAGCCCATGCATTCGATGACCACCGCCCACAAAGCAGCCGGTACGTGTATCCATGCACAGCGTCTCCATCTCAGTACGAGCGCCCCGCCTGTCACTGCGAACACGACAAACGCAAGGTGTGCCACAACAACGGCATCGGCAAGAATGCGGTAGAACATTTTCCGTCTCTCCTCCCTGGAGGCTGTCTTCTTCAAGTTCTGCCCATTGACAAATCAACTGATTAACGATTATTGTACAATTGTCAATGATTTCATTTCAAGTTTTATTCCTCCTGATTTGTTATTTTCTGACAATTATAATAATATGGAAACAGTAGACGATGTAGCGGTCAAAAAGTTTAAATGTTAACTACGGGAAACCCCTGATAATTTAAAATGAACCCAATACAGCAAAAAGCAGATCCCTTGAGCCTTCCTAAATCCGTCCATCTTATTGCCATTTGCGGCACCGGCATGGGCGCCCTTGCCGGTATGTTTAAGGATGCCGGATTTCAGGTGAGCGGGTCGGATCATCGTGTCTATCCTCCGATGAGTATATTTCTTGAAGGCGCGGGGATCAAAATTATGGAAGGTTTCCGGCCGGAGAATCTTGCACACCGTCCTGACCTTGTAGTAGTGGGAAACGCGGTTTCAAGGGACAACCCCGAAATTGTCAGGATGTTTGAAATGGACCTGCCGTACCTTTCTTTCCCTCAAGCCCTGAAACAATTTTTCGTTAAGGACAAGAAACTATTGGTGGTGGCGGGGACCCATGGCAAGACCACCACGGCGTCATTGCTGGCCTGGATCCTGGAGTCGGCAGGACTCGACCCCGGTTTTATGATCGGCGGCATCCTGAAAAATTTTGACCGGAATTATAAGACAGGCGCCGGGCCCTATTTTATCGTGGAAGGGGATGAATACGATACGGCCTTCTTTGACAAGGGCCCCAAATTCCTGCACTACATTCCCTCGCGGGCGATCATTACCAGCGTGGAATTCGACCATGCGGATATCTATCGAGACCTTGATCACGTCAAACAGGCTTTTTTGAGTTTTATTGCCGCCATCCCTTCGGGATCCCTGCTGGCCGCCTGCAATCATTATCCTGCTGTCCTTGAATTGATCCGGAAGGCCTCCTGTCGCACTGCTATGTATGGTTTGAATGAACGGGCCGGATGGCGTATCAAAGATCCGGCGTTTGAGCCGCCCTGGGCGCAATTCATCGTCATGAATAATGACGAGTGCTTCGGACAATTCAGAGCGCCCCTTATGGGAGAACACAACCTGTTGAATGCCCTTTCAGTAATTATTGTGGCGCACGACCTTGGGTTGTCCGTTGAGCAGATAGCAAAGGGGCTGGAGACATTTAAAGGAGTAAAACGAAGGCAGGAAATACGCGGGGAAAAACGCGGGGTTACCGTGATCGATGATTTTGCTCACCATCCGACCGCGGTCAAGGAGACCATCGGAGCTGTTCGCGCGTTCTATCCCAACAAGAGACTTGTCGCCGTGTTTGAGCCGCGCAGCAATTCGAGCCGCAGGAATATATTCCAAAGGGAATATTCACATTCATTTGATAGGGCGGATCTGGTTTGTGTCCGAAAACCGACCTTGCTGGAAAAGATTCCCGTGGGTGAGCGTTTTTCTTCCGAACGCCTTGCATCGGATCTCGGGGCTTGTGGAATAGATGCCCACTGGTTTCCTGACACCGATGCCATTATCGATTTTTTGAAAAAGCACGTTCGCGTCGAGGACATTGTCCTCATCATGTCCAACGGTGGGTTCGACAACATCCACGAAAGGCTCCTTGCCGCGTTATAATCTTCCGGACGTTTTCACCTCGCCAATCAATGTATCTCCCTTTTGTCATACAGTAAATTATGATATACGTTAAATTGAGCCAATATTGATGTCATGCCCGCCTGCGCGGGTATGACGCAGAGGGGTGTCAAAATAGGATCACGAAGTCCCAAAAAAAGCGTATGATTTTTCGGTCAATTAAGGCTATAGTGTTATATTATACAGCGACTGAATTATAGAGGAGATTTTATGTATCATACAGCGTTGAGACCGTATGCATTGAAAAGGCTGGAAGAGATTGGAAGCGCCGACATACTTATAGGGATTCCGTCTTATAATAATGAACAGACTATCGCTCATGTCGTGCAGATGGTCTCACACGGACTGGATAAGTATTTCAAGGATTACAAGAATGTTATTATGATCGCGGACGGTGGCTCGACAGACGATACAAGAGATGTGGTTAAAAATTTTGAACTAAAGCCGTGGCAGGAAAAATTGCTTTCGATATACAGAGGGCCCGGCGGCAAGGGGATAGCCTTTCGTTCTATATTTGAGGCCGCGGTAAAACTCAACGTCAAGGCATGCGCCGTTGTGGATTCGGATATCCGGAGTATAACGTCGGACTGGGTTCAGTATCTTCTCCAACCTGTTTTGGAGAAGGGGTATCAATACGTCACACCTGTTTATTGCCGTCATAAATATGATGGCACCATAACCAACAACGTTGTCTATAACTTAACCCGGGCCTTGTACGGAAAACGGATTCGCCAGCCGATAGGCGGAGACTTTGCTTTTTCCAAAGACGTGGCCGCGTATTATATCAGCCAGACAGTCTGGGATACTGAGATAGCCCGTTTCGGGATCGATATCTGGATGACGACCCAGGCAATAGTACAGGGATTCAAACTCTGTCAGGCAAACCTGGGGGTCAAAATACACGATGCCAAGGATCCTGCCGTCCACCTCGGCCCCATGTTTCGCCAGGTGGTATGGACTATATTCCATCTTATGGAGCAGAATGAGCCGTGTTGGAAAGAGATAAAAAAGAGCTCTCCCGTAGAGATACTTGGAGCGGAAATCTGTTCGGAACCCGAAGCAATCAAAGTCGATCTGGATAAGCTGGTTTACAACTTCAAGATCGGGTTCAAACAATTTCGGCCTTTTTGGAAAGACATATTTGCCCCTGAGAGCTACAAGGATATTAAAAGGGCCGCTAAAATGGATGCGAGTGACTTTGCCATACCCACTGAAACATGGGTACACATCTTGTATGAGCTTGCGGCGACATTCCACTATTGGCCGTTGAACCGGAACAAGTTGATCGACCTCGTGACGCCGCTTTACAACGCACGGGTCGCCTCTTTTGTTCGTGAGACGTTGGATATGAATTCTTACGAGGCTGAAAAGATAGTAGAAAAACAGGCTGAGGTATTTGAAGCTCAAAAAGGGTATCTTATAAAGATGTGGGACAAGAAAAGAAAAAAATTTGAAAGGATGAGTGAGAAACTGTAAGGCTGATCGCTTGTCACGGAACTGAGTGATATGAAACCATTTTATATTATTTTTTCGGATCTGGACGGGACTCTCCTTGATCATGATACGTATGAGTATACAGATGCCGCAGAGGCCCTGGAATATATCAGGCATGAGAAAATCCTTCTTGTTCTCTGTTCAAGCAAAACAAGGCCCGAGATAGAATATTACAGGAAAAGGCTTGGCCTGAAAGACCCGTTTATCTCCGAAAACGGCGCGGCTGTTTTCATCAGCAAAGGGACTCCGGATATCGAAGATGTCCCTTTTGTAGAGTATGGGGGCTACAGGGTAGTAGAATTAGGCGTACCGTACAACAGAATCAAGTCATGCTTTGCAGAGATCAAGGCTGAGACAGGGCTGAAACTCCTTGGGTTCTCAGAGATGTCAGTGGCACAGGTGGTTGAGTTTACCGGATTGAGTCCCGATGCAGCGAAGCTTGCGCACATGCGCAGTTATTCCGAACCGTTTCTCTTCATGGAAGAGGAAGGCAAACTTGAAGCGCTGGAGAGGGCTGCACGGAAAAAGGACTTGAAAATTACAAGGGGTGGCAGATTTTACCATTTGATCGGGGACAATGACAAGGGTAAGGCCGTGCGTATACTCAGAACGTTGTATGAACACAATGGAATTTCTGTTATATCAATTGGCCTGGGGGATAGTCTTAATGATTTTCCCATGCTTGAAAACGTGGACATCCCTGTTTTAGTGAAAAAGAAGACAGAACAGTACGAGCCCTGGACCGGGAATAAAAAGATTATCTTTGCCCCGGGTATCGGGCCAAAAGGGTGGAATAGAGCGGTACTTGATATTTTTGGGGAATGAGGGTAGGAATTATCGATTGAAGATTGGTGTTAGACTGCTCAATAGTCAATCTTCAATCTTCAATCTATTAAGGGGGGTAATCCATGGGTGACTTTTTTCAGAACGGCGCTATCACGACATTGCATCGATTAAATCGGGTAAATAGGGAATTGTTGGATAAGGAATTGGTAAGATTTTCGAAACACAGGCCAATCGCGCTTGTGCTGCCGGCCCTGTTCTCAGAACTGGAGGGCCCGGCGCTGCAAGATATTGTTGATCAATTAAGGACTGTCCCGTATCTGAACCAGATCGTGGTTTCCCTGGGTGATGCCAATGCCGAGCAGTTCCAGGAGGCCAAGCGATTCTTTTCCAAGCTCCCTCAAGAGACCGTTATTATCTGGAACGACGGCCCTATGATAAAGAACCTGCGTGACATATTATACAAAGAATTCTGTTGCTGGGAAAAGGGCAAAGGGCTTGCGGCATGGACGGCCTACGGTTATGTCCTTGCTTCGGGGAAGTGTGATATAATCGCCCTTCATGACTGTGATATATTGAGTTATAATACCGAAATCCTGGCGCGACTCTGTTATCCCATCGCCAGCCCACAACTCAATTATGAGTTTTGCAAAGGGTATTACAGTCGCGTTACAGACCGTCTTTACGGGCGAGTGACCCGGCTCTTTGTGACGCCGTTGCTTCGGGCTTTGAGTGTGATGATCGGCCAGACACCGCTTTTAAACTACCTTGACAGTTTTCGTTATCCTCTGGCCGGCGAGTTTGCCATGTCCGCCGATCTCGCATGGAGGTATAGTATCCCGAGTGACTGGGGGCTTGAGATCGGAGTTTTGGCGGAAGTCTATCGCAATTGTTCTATTGATGCCATCTGCCAGACCGATCTTATGGACAACTATGAACACAAGCATCAGGTCTTATCGGCCGAAGATACATCCAAGGGGCTCATGAAGATGACGATTGATATCGCAGGGAGTCTGTTCCGCACACTGGCCTCCGAAGGCGTGATTTTTTCTGAAGGCTTTTTCAATACATTACGTATCGTATACATCCGATATGCGCGTGAGGCTGTCAAACGCTACAATGCCGATGCCATCATAAACTCCTTAAAGTTTGACCGCCACGATGAAGGTCTTGCTGTGGAATCTTTTGCCAATAGCATCAAAATCGCCGGAAATCAGATATTGAAGGATCCTTTAGGGATTCCCCTTATTCCGAGTTGGGGGCGAGTGCTGTCAGCAATACCGGAAGTTTTTGACATAATGCTGGATGCTGTGAATGAGGATAATGAATAGGGATTGTCGATTGAAGATTGAAGTTGGTGGAAAGCTAATCAATCTTCAATCGTCAATAGTCAATGGACTGAGGAATTGGGGAACAGATTTATAGTCATAGTGGATGACGAGCCTGATATCGTAGAGCTTGTATCATTGCACCTCGAGAAAGGAGGTTTTAACGTTAAGGGTTTTCTTAATGCTGACGAGTTCTTCGCATTCCTTGATTTACAACTACCGGATTTAATTGTCTTGGATTTAATGTTGCCGGATGCGGATGGCATTGAAATTTGTAAAAAGCTCAAAATGAACAATGAATTTTCAGCAATACCTATCATTATGCTGACGGCGAGAGTTGATGAAACCGACAAGGTGTTGGGGTTGGAGTTAGGCGCGGACGACTACGTGACAAAACCCTTTTCACCAAAAGAGTTAGTCGCCAGGGTGAAGGCGGTTTTGCGCAGAAAAGCGCAGAAAGAACTGTCCGGTAAAATTGCCATAGGCGCTATGGTTATACTCGACCCGGACAAATACGAGGTCACAGTTGAAGGTGAAAAAGTAGCATTGACTTCGACCGAATTCAGAATATTGCAATTCCTCTCATCGCGAAAAGGGTGGGTATTTTCAAGAGAGCAGATTCTCGATTATCTATGGGGACATGAAAAGACAGTTTTATACAGGACTGTTGATGTGCATATCAGGAACCTCCGAGAAAAACTTGGCAAAGCAGCGCTGGTTATCAAAAATATCCGCGGCGTGGGGTATAAGTTGGAAGAATGAAGAGACAGCTTCAAAACGTCCTCGTTTGCCCAATCTCTGCGTCATGCTCATCCCGCCAAGGCGGGACTCGAAATACTTCAAGTATTTTTGTGGTTAGAATATTCGCTTTCCCCCGGTGACGGGATTTCACTTCGCTCAACTTGACCTTGGACAAAAGTGAACATTTTGAAACTGCCTCTGAAGAAATCTATTTTCGCCAAAATATTTTCCGGGTATGTGCTGATCACGCTTTTGCTGTCGTTTCTTATTCTTCTTTTTGCTTTTAAGACCATAAGGCATTACTACATAAGTTCATTAGCGGATGATTTAAAGAATCTCGGCATTACCGTGAGGCTCAAAATCGCTCCGCTCCTTCCGCAAAAAAACTTCCGGGAAATGGACGCTCTTGTTAAGCAGTTGGGAAATGATATCAACACGCGGATTACCGTTATCAATGCCCGGGGAGTAGTATTGGCGGATTCTGAAAACGACCCCGGCCTCATGGAAAGTCACAAAACGAGGCCTGAGATAGCGCAGGCGTTAAAAGGGAACTCAGGGACATCGCTGCGCTACAGCACGACCGTGAAGGAGGAAATGCTCTATGTCGCTGTGCCGATTGAACAAGATGAAACTGTCATAGGCGCTGTAAGGACAAGCCTGTTCCTGGAAGATATCAACAGCCTCCTTGATGAGTTAAAATTGAAGATCGCACAGGTGGCATTGGTTATCCTTGGCATATCACTCATAGGCGCCGGCGTTTTTTCTCGAAGCCTGTCAAGACCGATCAGAGAACTGAGCGCGGCTGCCAGGCGGACGGCCGCGAGAGACTTCAGCGCACGGGTTTTTTTGAAAAACAAAGATGAACTAAAAGAACTCGCGGATAGCTTCAACTATATGAATAGCGAAATAAGCGCGTTGGTCACCGAGCTGTCGAGTCAGAAGGATAAATTAAAGGGAATCATCTCCTCGATCCAGGAAGGCCTTGCTGTTTTTGATAGAGAGGGAAAAATCATTCTCAGCAATGAGAGTTTTAAGACGATGATCCAGGAGGACCATGTCGCGGGAAGATTATACTGGGAAGTTTTAAGAAGTCCCACATTTGGCGAACTCATTAAAACAATGCTCCAGGAAAAGAAAAACCGGATTGAGGAGATAGAATTATACGACAAAGTCTTTTTGTGCAGCGCGACATTTTTGGGAGCAAGAAAAGAGGTTGTGGCTATCTTTCATGATATAACAGCGAGTAAGCGCGTTGAAAAGATAAAAAAAGACTTTGTGGTAAATGTCTCCCATGAACTGCGCACTCCCCTCACCGCGGTAAAAGGGTTTGTAGAGACGTTGGAGGAGCAAGTAGATGAAGACAATCGGCGGTATGTGGAGATTGTCAAGAGACATACCGATCGCCTTATTCACATTGTTCAAGATTTACTGGCCTTGTCCGAGCTTGAGGAAAGCGGCGTAACCTTGGAATTAGAAGACGTTGAGGTGAGCGACGTGCTCGAAAGCGTCCTCGGAATATTTGAACAAAAGCTGATAGAAAAGGGGCTCGAGCTAAAACGTGAAATAGAACCCGACCTTCCGTCTATTAAAGGCGATTCCTTTAAGTTGGAACAGATGTTTATAAATCTCATAGATAATGCCATTAATTACACAGAAAAAGGTTCAATTGTTATATCGATAGGCCGGAAGGACAATCGGATAATGATCCGGATACAGGATACCGGAAACGGCATTCCAGAGGATGATCTTCCTAGAATTTTTGAACGCTTTTATGTTGTTGACAAGTCCCGCTCAAGAAGGCTTGGCGGAACCGGGCTGGGGCTTTCCATTGTAAAGCACATTGTTTTATTGCACAACGGAACAATAGATGTGAAAAGTATGCCCGGCACTGGTACAATATTTTCTATTTCCTTTCCTTTTTCCCTTTCATAACTTCTTTTTTAACCAAAAATTAACTTTTCCTTTATACGCCTTTAATTATCAGATGAAATATAGAAGCTCAAGAAGTCATTCCCGCGAAGGCGGGAATCCAGGAGCCAATCCCTCGGCTTATTAGGGGATTGCAAATTCTACTTAGGAGGAAAAATGATGAAAAAAGTCTCGCTAATTGTATTCTTGTGTACGAGTTTTATGTTCTTGACCGGTGTCGAGGTCAAGGCAAGCAGCCTGACGGATATACTACAGGAAAAGGGGATCATTACTGCCGAAGAGGCCAAAGAAGTTAGCGAATATGAGGGCAAGGAAACGAGTTTTAAACTTTTAGAAAAAATAAATTTCTCAGGCGATCTGAGACTTCGTCACGACACACAGTGGAGAGAGACGGACAGTGACGATTACGTACGCAACCGTGAGCGGTTCCGTCTCCGTTTTGGTTTTACAACAAAACCGACCGAGACCACGAAACTCGGGGTACGGCTTGCATCCGGGTCAGGGTATCAGAATACCACGAATCAAAGTTACGATGGGCACTCCCGGGGGAAAGAGATTTTTATCGACAGGGCCTACGCGTCATGGAAGCCTGTTGATTTTTTTAAGATCACGGGCGGGAAACACAAGAATCCTCTGCTTACGACCCCACTGGTCTGGGACCCTGACGTCAATCCAGAGGGGTATTCCGAACATCTCAAGTTCAATGTAGCCGACGGTATCGAGATATTTTCAAATTTAGGTCAGTGGTTCATCGAGGAATTGGATATGTCGGATACCGACAGAGATCCCACTCTCCTTGCGTATCAATTAGGTTTCGCGATCAAGCCGTCTAAAAAAGTCAAATTGGAAGTTGCCGGTACTTATTATGATTTTAAAAACCTGGACAAACTTGAGTGGTCTGACGGTGTGCTGGATGACAAAACAGAGTTTCTGGGGTACAATCATAAACACAGCCAGCAGATGATCTTCGACAGCAACCAAAGGCTTCTCAACGAATTCGGCTGTTGGGAAGTTGCAGCAAAACTGAAGGTAAAAAATGCCCTGCCGGTCCCTTTTTCCATATTTGCAACCTATATCAAGAACGCAAAGGCTGATATC
>JAUVFC010000074.1 GCA_030594505.1 Desulfobacterales bacterium | reverse complement strand
TCAATTTTGTCCAAGGTCAAGAAAGGCGAAGATTTTAACCGCAGGAATACTTTGGGTATTTCGAGGATTAAAATCTGAGCCTGACGCAGAGATTGGGCAAAAGGGGACGTTTTGAAACTGCCTCTAAAGATCAATAGAACTACCTCGCTTTCCTCCTCATCAGCCCCTCTGAGTTATCCTCCGCTCAGAGGGGTTTTTGTTTCTCCATGTAATTTCCTGCCAAATTGACTTTGTACGAGATTTCAAGTATGAATCAAGTATAAATTATGATGCACGAGTAAGACCTGTTCCGGTAATTAGAGACCTTTGCATAACGCGACATTTTTTCGTCAGGCAAGGAAGGCGAAAAATTTAACCGGAGGTCCGCCTCAGGCGGATCGAGGATAGCGCTGACGCTTCACTCCGTGCAAATTTTGAAGCCTGACGCCGCATCACGGAGAAATGGCAGTTATGCAAAGGTCTCAATTAGTAACCCTCCATGATTTCTGATATGGATGAGTCTCGACAAAAAACCCTCTACTATCGTCGCAAGTATCAGGGCGTAATCGGAATCGACACCAAAATCCCGATCAAAGACGAACATGCACTCAGCCTGGCATATACCCCCGGGGTGGCGGATGTGTGCATGGAGATATTCAATCGGCCTGCCAGCTCCTTTTCCCATTCCTGCCGGGGAAACACGGTGGCGGTTGTAAGTGACGGCTCTGCCGTGCGCGGCTCTGGTTTCTTAGGGCCTGCGGCTGTCCTTCCGGTACTTGAAAACAAGTCGGTACTCTTTAAGACCTTTGCCGGCGTGGACGCCTTCCCCATTCCTCTCTCCACCCACAATCCTTCGGAGATCGTAGAAACCATCAGCCTCATGGCGCCCACTTTTGGCGCGATATGCTTGGAAGACATTGCTTCTCCCGACTGCTTTTGCATTGAGGAACATCTTGCAAGAGCTCTGAACATCCCGGTCCTTCATAACGATCAACACGTGGCGGCCATAGAGGCATTAGGCGCCCTGATCAACGCCTGTAAGCTGGCAGGAAAAAAATTGGAAGGCCTTTCAGTGGTTATCTGCGGCGCCGGCGCCGCGGGTTTAGCCACAGCAAAGCTTTTTATGAAAGCAGGGATCAAAGATCTGGTCGTCTGCGACCGGGCAGGAGCGATCTATAAGTACCGGATGGAACGTATGAACTGGGCCAAGGCCGAGATCGCAAAGACCACGAACCCAAAACAAAAAAAAGGAAAATTAGATGAGATTCTCGTTGGGGCGGATGTTTTTATCGGATTTTCAGAAGGAGGTGTTCTCACCGCCGGGATGGTCTCTTCCATGGCAAGCGACCCAATCGTATTTGCCCTGGCCGTACCGGATCCTGAAATTACCCCGGCCGAAGCACAAAAAGGGGGAGCCGGGGTCATTGCAACCTCTCGGGCAGATTATCCGAACCTCCTTGATATTGCGTTGATCTTTCCCGGGCTTTTTCGAGGGATACTCGATGTAGCTGCCCGAAGGATCAATTTTGAAATAGAACTGGCTGCGGCAAGAGCCTTTTCTCAACTCGTACCAAAAGACCGGCTCTCTGCCGGCTATTTTGTGCCGGAAATCTTTGATTTCAAGGTTGCCCCCACTATTGCGGCCGCTGTTGCGAGGGCGGCCATTGAGAGCGGGGTTGCAAGGGTTCAGGCAGACCCCGATAAAATATACGAACGGCTGGAGAGGCTCTCTTTTGAAGGGAGACTTCCGCGTCTTTCTTCAGAACTACAAGCCAAAGGAACGTTTAAAGAACAGGCCCTCGACCTTCGTCGCCGGTATCAGGGGCTTCTCGAAATTAAGGTTAAGATCCCGGCAAGGGACCGCAACATCCTGAACCTCTTTTATCTTCCCCCATACTCAGTACAAACTTCCCGAGAGATTCAGACCGATCCCGATCTTATTTATGATTACACCGCCAAGAGTAACCTCGTCGCCATTGTTACTGATGGGAGCGCAGTGCTTGGATTGGGAGATATCGGTCCGCGGGCGGCTCTTCCGGTAATGGAAGGGAAGGCAGTCCTTTTTCACACCTTTGCCGGTGTCGAGGCGTTCCCTATTTGTATTGCGGCCCACGACCCGGACCAGATCGTGGAGACCGTCAAAAGGATCGCCACCGTCTTTGGAGGGATCAACCTTGAGGACATTTCCGCCCCCAGATGCTTCCTTATTGAAGAACGACTGCGCGAGGAGCTCGATCTCCCTGTATTTCATGACGATCAGCACGGAACCGCAGTGGTTGTGGCTGCGGGATTACTTAACGCGCTGAAGATCACCGGGAAAAATATTGAAACCGTCAATGTGGTCATAAACGGAGCCGGAGCCGCTGGGATTGCCGTGGCTAAGTTTCTTTTCTCTTTAGGGATGAAGCACATCGTCATGTGTGATTCAAAAGGGATCATTTATCAAGGGAGAAAAGAGGGGATGAATCCTGCAAAGGAGATGACGGCAAAAATAACAAACCCTGGCGGAATAAAGGGAAACCTGACCGATGCCCTTATCGGGGCCGATGTCTTCATCGGCGTATCAAGAGGGAATCTGGTTAATGAGACCATGGTCCGCTCCATGGCCGATAATCCGATTGTCTTTGCTCTTGCCAACCCTATCCCGGAGATTCTGCCTGAAGAGGCGAAAAAAGGAGGGGCCGGCATAGTGGCCACCGGACGTTCCGATTTTCCCAATCAGGTCAACAACCTTCTCGCTTTTCCCGGGATCTTCCGGGGGGCGCTCGATGTCCGGGCTAAATCGATCAATGAGGCCATGAAGATCGCCGCAACCCATGCCCTTGCCGGGGCCATACCCGAAAACGAACTAAACGCCGACCACATCCTCCCCGGGGGGATGAGCTTTTCCGTCCCGCCACTGGTAGCCGCTGCTGTAGCCCAAGCGGCCATCGAAACGGGGAATGCGCGAAAAGAGGTCGATCCGGAAGATGTAGCCCGTCATACACGAGATTTTATTTACGAAGGAGAGTTGGTGTTGATCGACTAAGATAGTATAGGAAATTAATACAGGGAGGCACGCGCCATGGAAATTTATTTGATGCAACACGGAATTCCGTTTCCAAAAGAGCAAGACCCTGAACAAGGATTGAGCCCGGAAGGCAGAGATCAGATCCGAGCGAGCGGCCGGGCGTTGAAACGTATGGGCGTCAGCTTGGATACTATCGTCTGCAGCCCCAAGAAGCGGTCGCAACAGACAGCAGCCATTGTAGCCGAAGAATTGGGGATGCCGGCCGACACGATCGTAAAAACCGAGAAGGTAAAACCGATGGCCCCTGCAACAGATACAGTCGATTTCCTTAACGGGCTTTTGAACAAAAACCGTATATTAATTGCGGGCCACCTCCCGTCAGTCGCTGAGATAGCGTCATTTCTCCTTACGGAGGGGGCGAAAGCCGCGATAAATTTTCAGATGGGCGGCGTGTGCCGAATTGATGCGGAAACGCTTCCTGCCCATTCAGGTGTTTTGCACTGGTATCTGAGCCCGGAGCAGTTAAGACTTCTCGGGGCATGAAAGTGGAGAAAATTTTCTAAAATTATTTTTTGCTAAACCGATATAAAGAGTATGTACTAATCTTGACGACTTCGTAAAAAGTCTTTTGCGAACGACTTTGAGCATTTTGGGGAAAAAGCAATTGAGATGTTCATCGTTAAAAAATGCTAACTGTTTGAGGGCGTTAGCCCGAGTTTTAGCATTTTAGATGAACATTTCAATTGCGCCCAAAATGGTCACGAAGTGAACAAAATGGACTTTTTACGAAGTCGTCAATCTTTAGTCACCAAAACAATTATAAATAAAATAAAGGGGAAAAACACAATGGCGGAGTCGGCAGAGACAATGGATCAGGCTGTGAAGGTTATAAAGGACAAGGAAGGGAAATACCTTACCTTCACCCTGGCGAGCGAAGAGTATGGTGTCGGTATCTTGAGGATCAAGGAGATTATCGGGATGATGCCGATTACCACCGTCCCCCAGACACCTGGGTTTGTAAAGGGTGTTATTAATCTCCGGGGAAAGGTGATCCCTGTTATTGACCTTAGGCTCAAGTTTGAAATGGAGGCAATTGAGTATGCAGAGCGGACTTGCATTATTGTGGTGGAGATCGAGGGGGAAGTAGACCAAATTTTAGTGGGGGTCGTTGTGGATGCAGTGTCTGAGGTGTTGAATATCAAGGGTTCTGATATCGCGGAAGCTCCAACATTCGGCACAGTGCTGAATACGGACTACATCCTCGGGATGGCAAAAATTGGCGACAGGGTCAAGATCCTTCTCGACATCAATCGGGTGCTGAATTCTGATGAAATCGATGTCTTGAACAAGGTGGCGTAAAGACACTCATTATATCACTATACTTCTGCCCGTATCCTGTTATTTCAAGCGACCGGCTCTGGTCATCCAAGATGGCAAGGAGTATGGAAAGTCGCTCTTGCGGGAGTATATCCAGGATTTTTTCAGCCCATTCAATGACGGTTACCCCGTCTGCCGCCAAAATTTCGTCGAATCCGATATCTTCCAGGTCCGAAGAACCTTCCAGGCGATACACATCAATGTGAAAAAGGGTAAGGCGACCATGGTATTCATTTACAAGGGTATAAGTAGGGCTCGTTACATATAATCCTTCCGGAACGTTCAACCCCCGTGCAATCCCCTGAACCAGACATGTCTTGCCGCTTCCAAGATCGCCACTCAAAGCAATAACGGCGCCGGGGAAAAGGCGCTTTCCTAATTGTGTGCCAAAGTGAATGGTCTCCTCGGGCGAATGGGATGTGTAGTATTGACGATTGACGATTGACGATTGACGATTGAGGGTATTCATTATTTGCTCGATACTCGATCCTGGATACTCGATGCTCGTTACGGACAGAATTCTCGGACAGCCTCCTCCTAGTCACAGTTTTTTTATCAACGGGATATCTTCTCCCCCGTCTGATGAGGACTCTGACAGTCTCTTCATCTGCTCCGGGATTATGTCTATGATATCGCCCGCCAGATACCCAATAGGCCCTTTTGTCTTGGCTAAGCAGTCTCCCGATGCGCCATGGATATAAACCGCGGACAGAATTGCATCCAACACAGGATACCCCTGAGCCAGAAAGCCGGCGATCATGCCGGTAAGTACATCGCCCGTGCCGCCGGAAGCCATCCCGGGATTTCCGGTAGGATTAACAATAATTTCCCCTCCTGGTTCGGCGATAATAGTACGGGCCCCTTTTAACACTAAGTACACCTGATACTCTGAGGCAAAATCCCGGGCAATCGAAATCCTCCTTTTCTGAACCTCGGCCGCACTCATCCCCAAGAGACGTCCCATCTCACCCGGATGGGGTGTCAATATAAGCGGGGCCTTTACCTTTTTCAGCAGATCAAGATGTCCCTGCAGAGCATTAAGACCGTCTGCATCCATGACTGTAGGAATAGGAATATCTTCCAAAAGGCGTCTCACAAGGATCTTCGTCTCTGAAGCTGTTCCAAGCCCCGGGCCAATGGCAAGGGCTTTCTTCCCCTCCAGCAGTGAGACTATCTTCTCATGCGCAGAGATGCCAAGGACTTTCTGTTCTATTTCCGGCAGAGGAGCTGTCATGATTTCAGTCAGTTGAATTTCCATAATATCGTTGAGGCTCTTTGAAATCCCCAATGTGACAAGACCCGATCCTGTCCGCATAGCAGCCAGACCGGTCATGGCTGCGGCGCCTGTTTTCCCCGGTGATCCCCCCACTACCAGGAGATGGCCGGCGCCCCCTTTGTGCATCTCGGGCAAACGGTGTTTCATGGAAGATGCGACATCTTCTGCCAGCAATATTTTATGCTTTGGTGCGATCTGATCGATTACCACCCGAGGTATCCCAATGTCCGCAACTGCCAGGTTGCCCACAAATTCGATACCCGGATAAATAACCTGACCTATTTTGGGAAGGCCGAAAGTAACAGTCGTAGTCGCCTTAATACAGATACCACACACCGTGCCGGTATCTGTATTTAATCCTGACGGGATGTCAACGGCAAAGACAGGGCTTTCTGTGCTGTTCAGAAAATCGATCACTTCTCTGAAAAAACCTTGTACATCCGACTGAAGTCCCGTCCCCAAAATAGCGTCCACCCATAGATCGTAGTGAGCCAGATCAGGCAGACACGAAGCAAAAGTCGAACTATCCGGAATTTCTTTAAAGGGAATATTCATCTTCTCAATCAGTTGCAAATTGTGGGCGGCGTCGCCTTTGACTTTTCCCTTTTGCGTCAGGAGATAAGCTCCTACCGACACACCGTTTTCGGCAAGGCATCTGGCGATGACGAACCCGTCTCCACCGTTGTTCCCCTTACCTGCCATAACACCCACTTTTTTATTTTTAAGGTCGCTGACTTCCCTTAAGAGTACCTGTGCGGTGGCCCTGCCGGCGTTTTCCATCAATACAATACCCGGAATCCCAAAAGATTCGATTGTCAAACGATCCATCTCACGCATTTCTTCAGATGTCACAATGAACATATCACCCCCCGTAGAAGGTTGCTTGTTATATGAAAATAATCTAGAATACTTCGTTCTGTGAACGGGGATGAGCGGATAGGCTAATTGCCTGTCTTGATTACAAGTGCTCATCTTTAGAAAATATCAATATTAATATTGAAGATCTGCGAGTCCTTGGCATCCTTCGCAAATGTCAAAATGTCACCGATGTCCCCGATTTTTCCGACGCCAGTGATTAATCAGAACCTTAACTATCATCTTTACAAAAATATGAGTTTGCACATTGGTCAAAACGAAAGCTAATCTCTTCCAGTTCATAAAGAAAACCATTCAATACCTTAACAACACCCAGATCGAAGAGAACGACATTCAAGCCTTTTCCGCAAGAACTTTTGTATACGATCCCATCAAGACCTTTTGACTTAAAGACTTCGGCAATTATCTGCGTAGGAACATAGTCTGCGATCCGGTCATCTGGATTAACTGGTTCAGCAAAAGTTTGATTAATATAAGCCCAGACACAGTTTTCTTTCTCGGCTGGAGACGGTTCGTTAAGATAAGTTATAAGGTATCCTCCCTGATTTTTAGAACAATCTATGACTTTGAGATCACGTAGTATCATGAACTGACTCACTGATATTGGCGTTCCTTTCCATGGTCGCGTTTCCGCTAAAGCGGTATCTCTACCATCGGACAAATAAAGATAAGGTATGCCCTTGGGATTTGCTCTGCCTTCCGAGGCTTTACCTTTAAGGGGAATCATCCTGTCCGGTGGATGCGGGCCGTCTTCTTCAATTTCTTCATCTACTTCCGGATGATATTCTACCCTCCTGTTACAACCAAGCTGCGCCCTCCATAGAATTGATCCTTTTCTAATCCCCATCTCTCGACAATTACTTGATGCCACAACCGCAATCAAAAATTCCTCTACAGACTCATCATAAATGTACCTGGTTTCTCGTCTTACGAGATGGTCAAAGTTCCAGTAGTCGTTCCATGAGCTAAAGGTATTCATAATCAATATCGCGTCGTTGTTTGGCCCATTGAGATAATATTGTCTATGCTCGTTATGTTTGCCTAAGCAATCAAGATAAGTTGGGGATCTGTGCGTATACTAAAAAACACCAAATTTTCTTGTCGGCTCCGATGATTTCGTTATACCCCAATTGATTTATAAAAGGTTTAATAATTCTTGTCGGGTAATTTCACAATCTCTAAGGATTTTAGCAAGAAGCCCCGGGCCAATTGTTTCTCCTCTATGCACTGCGACAACAGTACTACGTCCATCCGGATGTTTCAAAAAATGATGACTTCCTTTTGTTCGGATAACTTCAAATCCGCCTTTTTGGAGAGCTTTGATAAGTTGAGAACCTTTTAAGGCCGGAAAGTCGCTCATTTTGCCACCG
>JAUVFC010000094.1 GCA_030594505.1 Desulfobacterales bacterium | reverse complement strand
TTTGGCTCTGTTGCAAGAGATGAGGCAAAAGATGGCAGTGATGTGGATGTGGTTATCAGTCTGAAAACGCCTGGGTTGTCATGTGGATATTGTAAGGTTAAGGGATAAAATGAACTCTTTTCTAAAACAGCGTATAGAAAGAGAGGCTTTTTATGTATGACATAAATCTGGTAATTGGTCTTCTTGAGCAGATTTACGGCGCAACCAAAACTGAAAAGTTCAAGCCAAAGAATTTTAGGGAAGTAATTGAAACTTTTACGAAGTATAAAACTTGAACCGGGGAGATACAGGGGTCGTTAATTATTATTTTACCCCTTTTTCGTAATATCCGTCAATACGGAATTAATCTTATCTTCTATGTCCCATATTGACTCTTTTGAAGTAGAGTCGTATGGTAAAGCATTAAATTCCAAATCAGAGATGAACGCTTCCATTGCTTTGATAACAGCGGTTACTCTCGGTATCTGTTGCAGGCAGGTGGATACCAGTTTTTTAGCATAGACTGAATTTTGTGGATATTTTTCACTTAATTGTGCTGTGCCAAGAACAGATTGATTGGCGTTGTTAATATAATGGGCCATTGTTATCAAAGTACGCCTGACACCATCCATGGTGGCTATCTTTTTTGCGTCATCTACAAGTTCTTCCGATAATCTTCTGCTCCTCAAGTGAGCTGCCAACCGTGAGCGAAGCTCTTCAAACTCAAAGGGCTTGCATACATAATCGTCTGCGCCGGCGGCAAATCCTTCAACCCTGTCTGTAAGATCCGTTTTGCCCGTAACCAGTATTACCGGGACATACTTGTTCGCTTCATCCGATTTCATGCGTCGGCATACTTCTATCCCGCTCATTCCGGGCAAGGAAACATCTAACAATACAATATCAGGCCGATGCTCACTAATGGCATTCAGCCCCTCTTCCCCGCTTTCCGCTGTAACGACCTTATAGTTCACACTTTCAAGGTTGGATTTTATCAACCTCAGAATGCTGGTCTCATCATCCACCGCAAGCACTTTGGATGTCTTGTCTTCCCGCATCACAGCCCCCATATATTACGAGTACAAGTTGTGATTATAAGAAGTATATATCACTATTTTCCCCACGGCAATTTCAAAACACAAAAATCTCAAGAGGCAAGGGTAAAGCTACAAGATTCTATCGCATAAAATATGCCATTCAGAAGCAATAGCTTAATATAGGAAATATTGTTATAATAATAAGATGTTATGAAACATTATTGAGGAAATGCAGGAAAGGCGGCGTCCTTAAAATTAACAAATTTTGTCAATAATGAGAAAAATTTTGGTATCCCAAGACTGACGGTTTCGTAAAAAGTCAATTTTGTTCACTTCATGACCATTTTGGGCGCAGTTAAGACGTTCAGCTAAAATGCTAAAACTCGGGCTAACGCCCTCAAACAGTTAGCATTTTTTAACGCTAAACATCTTAACTGCTTTTCTCCCAAAATGCTCAAAGTCGTTCACAAAAGACTTTTTACGAAATTATCAAGACTGATGACTTCGAAAAGATATCAAGGTTATTCTTTGTCATCAGCCCTTCTTGGCGTGACCGTGAGTTCCAGGGTTTCCTCGCCTCTTTTTATTTGAAAGAGATGAGAAGGAGCAGACTCCGGACCGAGAATGACATTATGGATATCCGATACTGAAGAAACAGGGCGGTCGTCTATAGCCATGAGGATATCATTTTCCTTGATACCCGCGGATTCAGCAGGGCTTCCAGGCATTACTCCTTCTACAATAAGACCCCCGCCTTCCGGGATCGGTTTTATTCTAATGCCTATGAGTGGATGCCTGGGCATCTTCGTCGCTTTGGTTACCCAGATGTAATCGGCTGCTGTTTGCTTCACTGTTGAGCCCACAGAAGCCGGCATCACGGTTATATAGGAAACATTTGTCCGCCTTTGAACACGCTTTGGAATTCCAAATTTTTCTATATGCCCATTTCCCGCAAAGACGACTATTGGCGAGCCTTCTTTATCACTGTTGACAATCTCTGCCACGGATTCCGCCATTGAATCGTCCCATACACATTGGGCTTCGTAAAAATTTTCAAAACCATGAAGATCTTCTGTGTCATGTTCGGCAAACCGTTTTTCGACAAACGCGCGGTGTCCGGGATCAGACAGATCAATATCTCCGGCGATCCGGGTTCTTTCTTTTTCTGTAAGGGAAGCAAGGCCGCTGGTTGCTACCTTCCTGACAATTTTGGGAGGAACATTAAGGGCTGTAAGGCTTATATGGTTTTCTCTGATGAAGTTGAGAATCCCACGGTACAACCTGAAATCGAACGACCAGTTTTCTTTCCAGTTTACTTTTTTGAGAAAGGTCTCTTCGTTAAACCCTCCGTTACTCCATTGGTCTAAGACAGACTGATAGGAACGGTCAAACATCTCCATCCCCACGCGAACCGATCGGTTTTTTTCAAAGAGCCCCTGCAGAACCTTAAGCTGTATATCATGATGTGCGCGATTTATATGAGTCTCCCCTACGTAAACAATACGGGCTCTACGTAAATCTTCCATCATCTCTTCAAAGGCTATCGCTCTGCCGGTACTCATTTGGATGATCTCCCCCGCTGTAAACGGACGGGGGATATCTTCAATAATCACAAATGAGGGAGGCGCCTTTTTTTTTGATACTTCCGGAAGGTGCACACATCCCAAAAAATGGATTTCGAAAGCCAGAATCAGAACAACGAGCCAGTAGCTCCTGATCCACTTAAAATGATTACATCTTATCATATAGTCTACCTTAACCTATGAGGCCATCCCAGTCAATCGTCTTAAATGTTTTATGAAGAAGGTGGTCATCGTCAACAACATGAAATGTCAAATTAGAAAAAACTTTACGGGAAATTTTCCTCACAGGCCCAAGAGGGACAACTTCATCCCTGTCTCCGTGATAGATGACAACCGGTACATCTGTGGTCTCTGAATCGGGGAGCTTATACTCTCTGAAACAGAGAGCCGGGGCAAGAAGGATAAGTCTGCGAACCCGTTCCGGATACCTCAGAGAAAACAGCGCTCCCATGAGTCCGCCAAAGCTTGAACCGATCAGCATGAGATCCTCTTTATCGCCAAGGAGGGCGGTTAATTTTTTCATACGTTCATTCAGATCCCCGTTGAAATCAGGCACTATCATTTCAGGATATCGTTCCTTGAAAAAGACGGCCTTCGTCCCTTTGCTGCTGCTTTCAAGACCGTGTATGAATACTTTTGTAATGATTCTCACAAGTAGCCCCTCCGCATCGCCCGCTGCGCCTCTTCAACAAACTTTTTCACCTTGCAGGGATCTTTCTTAAACCGGATCGGCCTTCCATTGCCGTCAGTAGCATTCGTATTGGTGCAACTGTCAACCCCAAAGGGCTTAACCGCCTTGACCCCCTCGCGGACATTTTCCGGTGACATGCCGCCGGCGAGAAAAACAGGTATAGAGCTTCCCTGTACCAGTTCTTGTGCCACATTCCAGTCGCACGTCTTGCCGGTAATCCCGATAAATCCTTCTACAGGTTCTTTCCCCAACCACGTGTCGGTAAGAAAATAATCGCTTACGGATTCGAAATCTTTGGCGATTTCAATAGTCGGGACTCCATTCGGTTTCCCGGCAATGCCGATGGGGATAGAGCGCATGATCTTGATGTGCGGAAACTTTTCTCTTACAGAGCTCTGGAGATCTATCAGGTCCTTGTATGGGATCGCCTTTCCGTCTTCGTTGGTCAGCGTCTCGCAGAAATGGATGATATAAGGGTCATAGTATTCAATGACTCTGAAAACAGTCTCCGGCGTGTTAAAAAGAGGGATCAGGCTGTTTTTTGCCGCTGTTCCTTCTGTAACGCGTACTGTTTCTTTTATAGAACGGACTTTCCAGTCTTCTTCATTCAGGATAACACTCCCCAGGTGATCGACTCCGAGTTCGATCATCTTTTCCGCTTCCCGGGGATTCTGAATCTCGTAAATCTGTACGGCGATTTTTGTCATTGGATCAGTTCCGCTTGCGCAGCCGGATGGCGGACGGGGTCACTTCCACCAGTTCATCGTCGTTGATAAAGGCAAGGCAGTCCTCGAGGCTCAGGCGATGCGGCGGGGTGAGGATGACGTTTTCATCCGTGCCCGCGGCCCGGACGTTGGTCAATTTCTTGCCCTTGGCCGGGTTCACCACCAGGTCGCCGGCCCGGCAATGCTCACCGATGATCTGGCCGCCGTAGACCTTGACCCCCGGGCCCAGAAAAAGGCGACCTCGCTCCTGCAGGTTGAAGAGGGCATAGGCCACCGTGGTGCAGACCTCCTTGGCCACAAGCGCGCCGTTGCCGCGATTTAAAATCTCGCCGGCAAAGGGGCCGTAGCCGGCAAAGACATAGTTCATCACACCCATACCCTTGGTGTCGGTGAGAAATTCACTGCGGAATCCGATAAGCCCGCGGGTCGGGACCTTGAAGACCAGCCGCATCATCTCGTTGCGGCGGTTCATCTCCAGCATCTGTCCTTTCAATTTTCCCAGCTTTTCAATGACCGGTCCCTGGTACTGTTCGTCCACATCAATGGTCAATTCCTCGTAAGGCTCCCGCACTTGGCCGTCTTCTTTCTTCATGATGACCTGGGGCCGGGTTACCTGGAACTCGTATCCCTCGCGCCGCATCTTTTCGATAAGGATCGAAAGGTGCAGTTCCCCACGGCCGGAAACCTTAAAACCGGCGCCGGCTCCCAGGGATTCCACGCTGAGGGCGACGTCAGCCAGAGTCTCGCGGAACAGGCGTTCCTCCAGGTGGCGGGAGGTGACGAATTTACTCTCCTGACCGGCGAATGGAGAATCGTTGGCGATGAAATGCATCGCGACGGTGGGCGGATCGATATTGATGAGCGGCATGGGTCGGGGATCGTCCGGGTCGGTGAAGGTAACGCCCACGGTAATGTCGTCCATGCCGGCCACGGCCACGATTTCCCCGGCGCCGGCCGTCTCGATCGGCACTTTCCGGTCCCGCTCAAACCGGAATATCTTGGTGATGCGGGCAGGCGTCAGACTGCCGTCCCGCTTTGCCACCGCAATATTTTCATTGATATTCACGGAGCCGTTTACCACCTTGCCGATACCGAGCTTGCCCAGATAAGGGGAGTAATCGATGGTATTCACCTGGAGCTGGAGCACGGCCTGCGGGTCACCGGCCGGCGGCGGGATGTGGGTGATGATTTTTTCAAAGAGCGGCACCATGGAAGCGCCCTCAATGGGGTCGTCCGGATCGTCGATGGCGTACCCCGCCTTGGCCGAGGCAAAGACCACCGGGAAATCGAGCAGTTCGTCCGTGGCTTCCAGCTTAACGAAAAGATCGAATACCTGGTCCACGGCCCAGTGCGGCCGGGCCGCGGGCTTGTCAATCTTGTTGATCACCACCAGCACCGGAAGCGGGATGGCCAGGGCCTTTTTCAGCACGAAATAGGTCTGCGGCATGGGGCCTTCCTGGGCATCCACCAGGAGCAGACAGCCGTCCGCCATGCGCAGCACCCGCTCAACCTGGCCGCCGAAATCGGCATGGCCCGGGGTATCGATGATATTGATCACGTAATCCCGAAACCGGAAAGAGCCGTTCTTGGAGGCTATGGTGATGCCGCGTTCCCGCTCCAGGTCCATGGAGTCCATGAGCCGTTCGGCCATGGCCTGGTTGTCGCGAAACATGCCGCCCTGCTTAAAAAACTGGTCGACAAGGGTAGTCTTGCCGTGATCGACATGGGCGATAATCGCTATGTTTCTAATTAATTTCTGGTCCATAATATAACGGGCAACAGCTCAGCTCGTCCACCTCGCCTGCTGTCTTGTTTTACTGCTCATAGTGCGATTTCGAGCGCTCTGGTTCATGGTGCAAGCCGCAGGGCAACCATTGCCCTCATTGCTATTTACGGCAGCAGCACTGATAAGACTAACATAAACATATCGTCGTCGCTAACCAGTCGTGCCACTGCAATTTCAGGGGATTGCTGAGAGCAAGGGAGGGGTCAGTGATCGATGAAAACTCAATGGTAGGATACAGAAACTGTGAGCAAAAAAAGTCCCACCATAGTGTTAAGCAGTCAAACAAATTTATATAACAACTTTTGTAGAAAATAACAACATATTTTTTATGTTTCACCTTCCCCCGGCGACGGGATTTCACTTCGCTCAACTTGGCTGACAAAAAAATGTCACGTTTTGCGAAACCATCACTATTAAACAATCAAGGATTTCTGACGTCTGTCGATACGTTCTAATATCCCTAATATCCACTAATATCCATGGACACACGCTTGTAAGGAATGCCTCCTGAAATCTTGCCGAGCAGCAGACAAAGTAAGGGTAAAATGGAAAGGAAACAATTGCCATGCAACGAATGAACGGTGAGAAAAGATTGAGGGGTGATGTTGTACGCACTTTAGTCCTGCGGATAGTTTTAGTGGGTGTGGTATTGTTTTGCGGGTGTGCGGGCACAACAGAGGTAATGCAGCCCCGAGAGGATGCCGCGGTTTACAACGAGCGCGGACTTGCCGATTGCAACAAGGGCCAGTACGACGATGCCATCTCCAGTTACACAAAGGCCATTGAGATAGATCCAGGCAACCCTATTATTTATTACAATCGCGGGTGTGCTTATCATGAGAAAGGCTATTATGACGAGGCTATTTCCGACTTTAACAAGGCCCTTGAGATAAACCCGGGCAACGGCGCCGCTTACTCTAGCCGCGCGTATGCTTACTATGAGAAAGGCCATTACGACGAGGCTATTTCCGACTTTAACGAGGCCATTGAGATAAACCCGGGCAACGGCGCCGCTTACTCCGACCGCGCGTATACTTATTGTAAGAAAGGTCTGTATGACGAGGCTATTTCCGACTTTAACAAGGCCATTGAAATAAACCCGGGCAACGGCGCCGCTTACTCCGGCCGCGCGTATGCTTATTGTAAGAAAGGTCTGTATGACGAGGCTATTTCCGACTTTAACAAGGCCCTTGAGATAAGCCCGGGCAACGGC
>JAUVFC010000130.1 GCA_030594505.1 Desulfobacterales bacterium | reverse complement strand
GCCTTCAGCTATGTGACCAAACCTCTTGACATGGAATACCTGCTGGCAATTATTGCGAGGGCCCTGGAGAAACAGACATTACAAATAGAGCGAAGGCGGAATGAAGAGGCATTGCGGGAAGAAAAAGAGTTCTCCGAGACGCTGCTTGAAAACACGCCTTTTGGCATTATGCTGGTAAACAGTAAAAAAAGGATTGTAGACATGAATCGTGCGGCGCTCGACATTATGGGCCGCAAAAAAGACGATGTGATCGGAAAAGCCTGTCACGAATTTATATGCTCGGAAGGAGAGCACAAGTGCCCTATTTTTGATCTGGAAGAACAAATTAACAATTCCGAACGAACGGCCCTCCATGCAAACGGTGAAAGGATACCTGTTCTAAAGAGTGTAGTGCCGGTTAAGATAAAGGGGGAGACATGTCTCCTGGAAACATTCTTGGACATAAGCGAGCGCAAGAAACTGGAGGCCCAACTCCTTCAGGCCCAGAAGATGGAGGCCGTCGGAACACTTGCCGGCGGCATTGCCCACGATCTTAACAACGTTCTTCAGGTCATCTCCGGTTATGCCCAACTCCTGATGTTGAAAAAGGATATAGGCGATCATGACTACGATATGCTGGGAGAGATTTCGCACTCAACCCAAAGGGCCGCTGAACTTACCACACAGCTTCTGACATTCAGCCGGAAGGTAGAAAGCAAATTAAGGCCGGTCGATCTTAATCATGAAGTTTCTCAGGTCTCTAAATTACTCGAAAGAACCATTCCTAAGATGATCAGCATAGAAACGAACCTTGCCGACGACATAAAAATAATTAATGCAGACCCTACACAGCTTGAACAAATAATGATGAATCTGGGGGTCAACGCCAAGGATGTCATGCCTGATGGCGGCAAACTGGTCTTTCAAACAGAAAATGTTACGCTGGATGAAAAATATTGTACAGCCTTTCAAATCAAACCCGGAGGTTATGTACTGTTGAGCGTTTCGGATATCGGCTGCGGCATGGACCGAGAGACAGTAAAACATATCTTTGACCCCTTCTTTACTACCAAGGAAAGGGGTAAGGGTACCGGATTGGGCCTGTCCATGGTCTATGGTATTGTAAAAAACCATGGCGGCCATATCACATGTTACAGCGAACCGGGCCAGGGCGCCACCTTTAGGATCTATTTTCCGGTGCTGGAAGCAGAGAGCAGAGAGCAGAGGAAAGAGGACAGGGAAGAAGCAGAGATTGTCGGGGGCAGCGAGACCATACTTCTGGTAGATGATGATAAAATCCTGCTACGCCTCGGGCAAGATATGTTGGCAGAATATGGTTACAGTGTCATCCCCGCTGAGACCGGGGAAAAGGCTGTTGAAATATATAAAGCGGACAAAGATCGAGTCGATCTGGTAATCCTCGATATAGGCATGCCGGGAATGGGCGGTCATAAGTGCCTGAGGGAACTTCTTAATATTGACCCTGACATAAGAGTTCTAATTGCTACCGGGTATGCGGCCACCGGAAAGGTCAAAGAACTTCTGGACTCAGGCGCTCAGAATTATATCGGCAAGCCATACCAGTTGAAAGAGATGCTCAAGAAGGTGCGAGAGGTTTTGGATTCGGGAAAAAATTTATGAAATCAAAAAAACTATCCACAAGTATGCTAATAGCCTGCCTGGCGGCTTTGTCGGTCATCACCACTACCATATACCTGTCTTACTTATCCCAAAGGCATTTTGAAACAACCCTTATTTCTCAAATACAGCAGCAGTTGTTGACGATTGCAAAATCTACCGCAAGGGGCCTGGAAGAATTTATTGCTGAGTATGCAAAAGATCTCAATCTCCTTTCAAGAAACCCATTCCATCAAGAAGAACTCTACAGAAAGATATTACATAACAAGCTATACAATGAATATTGTCCGCTAAAAGATTTTTACGAGGTTCATAAAAATGAGATCGATGCCCTTACCGCATTGGACGCCAACGGGATTATGCTTCATAGGCACCCTTTTATAGAAAACAGACCTGGAATGGATAAAACGGATAAACCAGGTGTGGCTTCTGTGCTGAGAGAACATAAGCCGAATGTCAGCGAGGTATTTTACAACAACTTGGGGAATCCCGCCATCTCTATCTCAGAGCCGGTATTCTATAAGGGTGAATTTGCAGGAATGGTTCGATGGATGATTCAGATCGATACTATCTCTAAACGCTTTGTTCTGACGATCAAGCCAGGGAAGAAAGGCTTTGCCATTCTGTTGGATGAAAAAGGACGTTTTTTGTCCCATCCCATTAGAAATTTTGAGAGTGAGCCCTTTCCTGTTTTTTTTGCGAAAAATAGGAACACCTTTCCGGATCTTGATTGGTCCGGCGTACACAAAATGGCGGAAGAACGTTCCAAAGGCAAAGAGGGGGTTGCTGTTGTCTATTGCCCCGTAAAAGGGAAAGCAGAAGGTGCTAATAAAATCATAAAGAGAATAACAGGCTATGCCCCTGTTAGGATAGGAAGCAGAACATGGTCGATTACCGTCAACATACCGTATTCTGAACTCGCAGGTCCGATTAACATACATGCAAGGAACACATTTGGGCTCGCAGGAATTGTCATCTTGTTGTTCGGAGCCGGAGGAGTCGCTTTTTTCAGAATCCGAAAGAAAAAAGCCGAGCTTGAAACAGAGGCCAAATATCTGAAGCAGATTGCAAATGGGGCAGTGGCGCTACGGGAAAGTGAGAGGAGATTGAAAAAGTACTCTGTTGCTTTAGAAGAAGCACGCAACAATTTAGAACAAAAAGTTGCGGAGAGAACAAAAGAACTGAAAGAGGTACAGGATGCACTGGTTCGCAATGAAAGGCTCGCCGCCCTGGGTCAATTGGCCGGCAGCGTCGGCCATGAACTCCGCAATCCCCTGGGTGTAATAAAGAACGCAGGCTATTTTCTCAATATGAAGATAGACACCATCGAAAATGACGCGGTTAAAGAGAATATCGATATAATCAACAGAGAGACAAATATCGCCGCCAAGATCATTACAGACCTATTGGATTTCGCGCGTATCAAGGAGCCGGAACGCCGGGAAGTAGATATCAATCAACTCGTCACAGATACTCTATCCAGATCCTTGATAGCCGAACACTTCAAAGTGATCACAGATTTTTCCGATGATATACCCCCTGTTTCCATCGATCCGCTTCAGGTAAGCCAGGTATTTCTCAACCTGATCGAAAATGCTGCACAGGCCATGGAAGAAGGCGGAATCCTCACGATATCCACAAGGGCGACAGATGGGGCCACAGAGGCCGTCTTTGCCGACGAGGGCCGAGGTATCCCCGAAAGTAACCTCGAAAAGATATTCGAACCCCTATTTACCACCAAAACGAGAGGGATAGGCCTGGGGCTCTCGATCTCAAAGAGTCTGGCCAAGGCAAATGGGGCGGATATCTTGGTGGAGAGCGAGGAAGGGAAAGGGAGTAGGTTTACGGTGAGATTTGAGGACTGAGGAATTGGGAAATTTAGGAATTAGGGGATTGAGGGATTAATTGTAATGAAACAAAGCAAAGCAAATAGCTTTCGACTAATGGTAATAGCGGTTTTTGTACTCGCTTGTTTTGTTCTCGCATGCTCTCGGGGAGATGATAAACAAGATCGTAAGCTTACCATAGGGTTTGCCGCAATGAATGTGGAGATGACATGGATGAAGTTTGCTTACCATGCCATTCATAAAAAGGCTGCTGTGTTAGGCGTCGAGCTGATCACCTATGATGCGAACAATGATGTGAGGAAGCAAGCGGCCAATATTGAGGACTTAATCAACCGAGGCGTGGACGCGATCATTACTATCCCCGTAGACGAAAAAGGGCTGATCCCGGCGCTTAAGTTGGCCTCACGGAAAGGGGTTCCCGTGGTTGCTTTTTCCAGAGCAGCGCTCGGAGCGCCGTATCTTTTCTTTGTGGGTTCAGATGACGTAGAGGCAGGGCGACTCGCATGTCGGTTTCTTGCTGATAGGCTGAACGGTGCGGGGAAAATTGTGGTTTTAGAGGGCTCCGTTGGCGCAACGTCCGCGATGAAGCGCTCAAAAGGCTTTAAAGACGAAATTAAGAAATATCCGGCCATGCGAATCGTGTTCAAAAAGAGTGGTGGTTATTTACGTGAACAGGGATACAGAGTTATGGAGGAAGCGCTGGCCACGACGGCAAATTTCGATGCAGTATATTGTCATAATGATGACATGATACTGGGAGCCCTGGAGGCGATGGAAAACGCGGGCATAACACCGGAAAAATCATTGACCATAGGAACCGACGCGATTCCGAAAGCGCTGATAGCCATACATGAAGGCCGATTGGATGCTACAATTCAGCATCCAATCAGCCTGGCAGAGATCGCTCTGGAAAAACTTGTACACTACTTAACAACAGGCAACCTGCCGGAATGGAAAGAATATTTGGTAAAGCCGTGGGTAATTACCAGTGAGAATATATCCACCGGCGATTTTTATTCTGTTATTCAGGATTGATGACTTCGCAAGAAGTCCCAAACACTTCCTGTCCCTTGAGGGGGTCAACTCCCTCTTCACCCTTTGGGGGGAGAGGGCTGGGTTGAGGGTGAATAAGGATGATATTGCAAATTAGCGTCAGGATTAACCCCCTTAAATATAAGGACAGATAAAGATGAATTGGGGACGCACTTTTGTTAAGAAAAAATACCCCCTGTTTTTTTTGGGTATACTCGTCTTCCTCGTCTTTATCACAGCTGTTTTGAGTCTTACCCTCAATTATGTGAAATTAAACCGCGAGTCGGCCCTGCACGAGATCGAAGAGCAGGTCAAAGCAGGCTCAGTACGCTTGCAATTCTATTTCAACTCTCTGCGCTCAGATCTTCTCAGAATTGAAAGGTACCTTGCAAACACCAACATGAAGGTGGACAAAGAACTCTACAGGCACCTCGACTTTGTAAAGGGCCTTCGTCCGGACGCCATTCCGGCGATTTTGATCTTGGATGCAAACGGAAACGCGGTTGCCAACACAAATCCAGCCTTAGTGCGAGTGAATTTTGGGGAATCCGAATGTTTTAAGAACATCCAACACACACCAAATAGAATCTATTTGTCAGAGGCGATTGTCCTGTCGGATTTATCCGGCCGTTCTGAGGCTCCCTCTAAGATTTTTGAGGACCCCCTTGATATTGGTTTTGTCCTTTGCACCGGCGTTTATTCAAAAGGGGTATTTAAAGGAGCCGTTCTGTTCGTCCTCAGGGGGGAGCCGTTTTTCGATCAATACTCGATGGCAATTGCCGAATCTGCTTCAGGACATGGATTCATATTACAGGAAGACGGTCGCATTCTTCTTCACCGCGAGGTCGAATTGCGAGGCAAGTTTCTGTCGGAACTTCCCGAGTCTTCCGACCTGACCGAGGCTGACCATCTTCTGAAAAAAACAGAAGGGAAGACCATAGCACATAGCGCTGTCGGGGAGCATATGACGGTCACTTCCGTGATATGCCTGGAAAACCAGCGCTGGGCTGT